>CAIXSC010000652.1 GCA_903921945.1 uncultured Planctomycetaceae bacterium | reverse complement strand
GCTTCACATACGCGCTATCGCCCCACTGGCGCAGCAGCCAGTTTGCCGCCCCATGGACGCCGGAACTGGGATCGTTCGCGTACCATTCCCGCACTTGCTTTAAAACGGACAGCCGACGATTTTCCGGGACTTCGGATAGCCGGAACTCGGCAATCGCCAACAGCAACGCGTAACGCGTTTCTTTCGGGTAACGACCGGGTGCAGCAGCACTGACGATTTCCAGACAGTCCAGCAGCGCCTCCACCCCGACGCCGCGCGGGCGGCAACGGAAGATGAACTGCGTCAATGCTTCCGGATCTGTCAGCCCGTCTGGATCTTCCTTCATCAAAAACACGGGTAAGGCCGACTCCCGTTCGCCCATTCGCAGTAGTGTCGCCGCCGCGTTCGCGCGACGCTGGCCAAACGGCACACGCTCCACCGAACCCAGGTCATCAGGCGGAAGACTCGCGGCGATGCGGCCGAGTTCCTTCACGATCCCGTCCGTTCGGCCAGACTCCACCAGCGGATAAAGCACCGCGTACTGTTCGGGCGTCGCCACGGTCAGCATATCGGCCAATTTCGCGGTCTCCCGCGGCGCGTAATCCGCGAACGCGTTTGCGACCGCCAGACGCTGGGCATCCGTCGCCTTTGAGTCGCTAAAAAGGCGTTCCAATTCGGGGCGCATTCGACCTTCCAGCGGACGCAGCGCCCGCCGCAATTCCGGCTGGTACTCGGGGTTCGCCGACACCAGTTCCCGCGTCACAAACGCCAAGTCGTCCGACTTCCAAAACGATGGGTCCGACGCGGGCACATACGCCGACAGTGCCAATGCCGCGCCGAAACGACGACGAGCGTCCATGCGTTCGTCGCTGAGTAGCTTCGTCAACTCCGCTCGCACCGCCTGGAATCGTGCTGCCGGCAGCAATCGCAGCCGCTCGCGGATCGGAATCGCGTAAGTGAACTTTCCTGTCAGCAAGACTTCGAGCAAGGCCGACTCATGAGTCGGGTCGCGCGCCACCAGCGCTAGACGCGCGTGTAGCAACTTCTGCGGATCGGTGGCTGCTGCGGGCGGTTTCGCACGGTTCGCCGCGTCCGTCGATGGAAGGAGCGGTTTGAGGTGCGCGTCCGCAAATCTCGGACTGCGGTCGAGTTGCTGGGCGATGTCGAGGATCTGATCGGGATTGGCGCTCAGCAGCGATGTCGTCAAGCCGCCGATCCGCTGCCACTCACGCGCCGTGAAGGCGGCCGTGCCGAGCAGGATGACGAGGAGCGTGGCCAGCGTGGCGCGCGATACGTGGACGAATCCCGCCCGCCGCATCATCCGTTGCTGCGGTTCCGTCCACTTCCGCCGCTCAGTGTACCTAATGATCCGCAGGTAGCCGCCGATCGAAGGTAGGTGGCGGCTTTCTTTGTTGAGATTCCAGGTAGCGGCCCGGTCCGCTAGCAGCAGCTCCGCGCGGCCGCGAGGCGTCTCCCGCTGCTTCCGCGTCAGCCACGCGCGGAGCGACGGCACTAGGTAGTCGTGCGTGAGCTGATACCCAGTGCTCGACGAAGGCGAAGAAAGTGACGAAGACGGAGAGGCGGGCGATGCCGTCGAAGCCGGCGTTGCCGATCCGTTCGCGCCATCGCGTTCTTCCTTTCCTGCTTCGCCCGCCGGCGTAATTAAACGCACTTCGCTGTCGAGGATTTTCAGCAATTCGGCGAAAGCTTCAGGACGTTTGGCGTACCCCGACGCTTCGAGCAGCTCGGCATGCGAGCGTACGTGGCCTTTGATCTCCGTCCCCGTTTCGGGCAACAGCAAGCGAAGCACTTCGCGGGCGGCTTTTTGGTGGCCGCGATACCGAGCGTTGGCATGTTTGCTGCTAAAGGTTTCTTCCAGGAAGGTCTCACCGACACCGGCGGTGCCGCCCACTTGCTCCAGAGTCGACGGAACCCACTCGCGGCCTTTCATCATGTCGGCGAACAATGCCAACCGCACACAGATGACCTTCCCATCCTCAGCCAGTTGAGCCACGGCTTGGTTCAGGAATGCTTCCTGCAACGGGGAAAGCTGACCGAGATTCTCGGGCAAACGGTCATGAGCCTTGCCGAACTCGGCCAGAACTTTCCGCGCGTGGGGTGGATCAAAGAGGTCGACCGCGAACTGGTTCTGGTTTTGTTGGTCGCCTTGATGGAGTGGCGTCTCCAACTCGTGGAACAAGCGAGAGGCGTCCATGTAAAAGTCTTGGCGCACCAACAACACGGCCTGAATCCGCTGACCGTCGCACTGCCGCAGCGCTGCTGCCAGTTCCGTATTCCGCTCGCGGCCGTGGGCATGAAGCCATTGCTCGAACTGGTCCAACACGAGCAAGATCTTGCGGCCGGCCGGCAACCCCTTCCCCCGGCGAATTTCCGCGAGCGTGTCGATCAGCGAAGCCTCGCGTGACAGATCGCCACACGCGCGGCGCAGTCCCTGTAAAAGTCGTTGCTCGGTCTTTTCGGGCCCGGCTTCCACAAAGACGCGGATGACATGGTCCGCTAGCCGCGGCAACAAACCGGCCTTCATCAGGGACGACTTTCCGCAACCGCTCGGGCCATAGAGCAGTCCGACTCGGAACCCCGCATCTTCCTCCAGCCGCTGTTTCCAGAAGCGGATGCTCTCGGGCAGTCGATCTCGGCCGCGTTGAGAT
>CAIXSC010000651.1 GCA_903921945.1 uncultured Planctomycetaceae bacterium | reverse complement strand
TCGACTTACGATCTGGCCCTGGGACAAGCGGGTTCGGAGGAGTGTGCCGGGCGCCACTTCGTCGGCGCGGGTCAACGCTTCAGGGCTGCCATCGCGGGTGGTCATGCTGTAGCCGCGAGTGAGGATGGCGAGCGGACTGAGCGCTTCGAGCCGTTGGGCGGCGGCGACCAATTGATCGTCTCCGCGTTGCACGCGGCGGCGCAGCGCGGCGGTCGCGCGGGCTTCCCATTCATCAAGTCGCCGTGTCCATTCGTGCAGCCGGTCATAGGGCCGGCGGAAGCAGCGGCGGTCGGCGAGCGCGGCGAGCCGTTCGCGAGCGGCGGACGCGCGCCGCCGCAGTCCGGCGGTGAGCCGCTCGCCGGCTTGAAGCAGCCGTGCCGCGAGCTCTTCGCGCGACGGCGTGGACAATTCACCGGCTTCGGTGGGCGTCAAGGCGCGCACATCGGCGGCTAAATCGCAGAGTGTGACGTCGATTTCATGGCCGACGGCGGAGATGGTTGGAATGGGCGAGTCGCATACGGCGCGGACGAGCGGCTCTTCGTTGAACGACCATAGATCCTCCAGGCTTCCGCCACCCCGAGTAACGACCAGGATGTCGGGAGTCGGCTGGAGTTGCGGCGCCAACGCGATACCGCGGACAAGATCTTCCGTCGCGCCGGCGCCTTGCACGCGCGCCGGAATGACTGTCACTCGCAGCGTGGGCCAGCGGCGTTTCACCACTTCCAGATAATCACGCACCGCGGCGCTGGTCGGACTGGTGACGACAGCGACGTGGCGGGCGAAGGCGGGAAGCCGGCGTTTGCGTCGCGGATCGAAGAGGCCTTCGCGGGACAGCTTTTCATGCAGTTGACGCAGGGCCAACTGCAAGGCGCCTTCGCCTTGCGGTTCGATCTGTCGCGCGATGAGTTGATAGCTGCCGCGCGGCGCATAGACTTCCACTCCGCCCCGGCAAATCACCGCCATGCCGTCCCGCGGTTTGAATTTCAGCCGCGCGGCCGCGCTGGCCCAGATTACCGCCCGAATCTGGGATTGGGCGTCCTTGAGCGAAAAGTAGATGTGGCCTGCGTGCGATTGGGATAAATCCGAAATCTCGCCGCTCACCCATACGTCGGGAAAGCGGGCTTCCAGCGTGTCTTTCACATGCGCGGTGAGCTGGGAGACGGTCAGCGCGCGGCGTTCGGATTCGGCCATAGAGGTGTTCGCGGGGCGAATGGAGGACGCGTTCGCTAGCGATTGGCTTCGACGTCGTCGCCAAACTCGTAAGCGATGCCTTTCCTCCGTGCGTTTCTATCGGAATCATTCGCCTGGCCATTCGCCAGAGAAGACTTCGACGGCGGGCCCCGTCATATACACGTGGCCGTCCTGTTCGTTCCAATGCAGTTCCAAATCGCCGCCGAGCAGATGGTTGACGATCCGCCGCTCGGTACGGCCCGACAGCACACCGGCAACGCACACGGCGCTGGCCCCGGTGCCGCAAGCCCAAGTCTCGCCCGAACCGCGTTCCCAAGTTCGCTGCCGCACTTCGCGGGGCGAGACCACTTCGATGAATTCGACATTCACTCGGGCGGGGAAGCGCGGGTCGCGTTCAATCCTCGGGCCCAGGCCGAGCACAAGTTCATCGGTCGCTTTCTCGACGAAGACAACGCAGTGGGGATTGCCCATGGAGACGCAGGTGACCGTCAACTTGCGGCCTTCGATGTCGAGCGGCGCGTTGACGACGGGCGAGCCGGGCAGCGTGGTTGGAATGCGCGGTGCTTCCAGGATCGGACAGCCCATGTCGACTCGGACGCGTTCCACCTTTCCGCCCCGCGTTTCGACCTCGAGCGACAGCACGCCGGCCCCCGTCTCGATTCGCAAGGTGGGCTTGGTGGCGATCCCATGATCGTAGACGTATTTCGCGACGCAGCGAATGCCGTTGCCGCACATTTCCGACTCGCTGCCGTCGGCGTTGAACATCTGCATTCGAGCGTCAGCGCGATCGGATGGCCGGATGAGAATCAACCCATCGCTGCCCACTCCGAAGTGGCGATGGGAAACGCGTTGAGCCAAACCGGCCGGGTCGGCGGGCGGAGGCTGCCGCACGCAATCCAGATAGACATAGTCGTTACCCGCCCCGTGCATTTTCGTGAATCGCATCTCGAAATCCTTCGATCCTGGCCGCCAACCGCCACTTGCCACTGGCCCTCGAGTAACTCGGAGCTTGCGTCGCGATTGTAAGAAGCAGGGCTGCGGGGCGGAACGGGAGGTCGGGAAGGGCGGGGCGGGGCGTTCGGTACTGGAGGGCGGGCCGGCTCGGGCCACTCACGACCTCCGCGATCGACCGGGCCTGGCACGGCCAGCCAATGTTCGGCTCGTGGTTACGCTTTCTCGTACGACGGACATCTTGTCCGTCGACGATGGAGCTGACTCGCTTGGAGACGGAAGTTCGCTGGAATTCGCGCGGCTCGGTGACTGGCGACGCATTCGACCGGCTCGCGAACACTCGGCGTTGGAATCTACCCACAAGCCGGCGGTTTCACGAGCTGGCGTTTTCGCGATAGCCACCGATCATCCCCGAGCGTTTTTCGATCGGCCGTTGCTTGCGGCGCGGCTGCGTCCGTGCGAAGGGGCTGTGGCCGGGCACCATGGGTCCGATGGCACGAGCACTGCCATCTCGAAGACTCCGGAATCTTCAAGCTAGCGCATCCGGCCTTGGAACAGTTGCCTTGGC
>CAIXSC010000650.1 GCA_903921945.1 uncultured Planctomycetaceae bacterium | reverse complement strand
GCCTGGCACTGATTGGTTCTGTAAGACGGATTCGCGACGTGGCCTACGAGCTCGCGACAGACAAGTTGTCCATCGTGCAAGAAAGCGTGGCACTGTCTCGGCCAATTCGAGACCCCGACTTGGCCGGAAACTGCACGCGATGTCACATGACCCAATTCGCGATCGACGATCGACGATCGACGATCGACGATCGACGACGACGGCAATCGAGCAAGCTTGTTTACGTGAGCGCCTTTAACGCCTCGATCACTTCGGCGTCGTGACCGTCGACTTGCACGCGCTTCCAGACTTTCGCGATCTTGCCGTCCGGGCTAATGAGGAACGTGGAACGCTGAATGCCCATCGACTTCTTGCCGTACATGTTCTTCTCCCGCCATGCTCCGTACGCTTCGGCCACCTTATGCTCGGTGTCCGCCAGCAGCGGGAAGTTCAGTTGGAACTTGTCGCGAAACTTTCCGTGGCTGGCCGTGTCGTCGGGGCTGACCCCAAGCACCTTCGCGCCAAGCTTGGCGAGCTCTTCGTGCCGGTCGCGGAAGGCGCAGGCCTCCTTCGTGCAGCCCGGCGTATCGTCCTTGGGATAGAAGTACAGCACCACGGGCGAACCCTTCAGATCCGCCAACTTGACTTTCGAACCGTCGTCCGCCGCCAACGTGAAAGCGGGCGCTTTCGCCCCCTCTTCGACCCAATCGCCCATCGACGCACCTCAAAGACTGGAATTCAACATCCGTACCCCAACTGTCCACTCATTGAAGCGGCCACTCGCGAACCGGCAAGCGGAAAAAGATGGCGACACAAGTTTTTCGCCCGATCTCGATCCGGTCAGGCCCCGAACTCGATCCGGTCGGGTCGTGAACTCGATCCGGTCGGACCCTGAACGCGATCCGATCGGGCCCAGAACTCGATCCGGTCCGAACCCGAACTCGATCCGGTCGGGCCCCGAGTTCCATTCTGTCGGGCCCCGAACTCGATTCGGTCGGAACCCGAGTTCACTGGGTCCCGGCACTGCTCACAGCACCGGTTCGGAAGCCGAATCTGGCTCCCGAACCGTTTCGCCAAATCGCCGTTTCGCGAGATCAACCAATCGCTGATCGCCAATCGCTGATCGCCAATCGCTGATCGCCAATCGCTGATCGCCGTTTCATGAACTCCGGGCAACGTCGGCGGGAAACGCCGCTATTGGGCGTCCATGAACCGGACACACACGGGGCGTGGAACTTTGGTTTCGCCACCGGTTGGCCGCAAGGCGCCGGTCTCCGGATCGATCGCGAACACCAGCACATTGCCGCCCGACTGGTTGGCGACCAGCATGTACCGCCCGGTAGGCTCGATGGCGAAGTTCCGCGGAGTCTTGACGCCGGCCGCTTGATGGCCGGCCGACTTCAGTTCGCGAGTTTTTGGGTCGAGCGAGAAGATGGCGATCGAGTTGTACGGGTCGCGGTTCGACACATAGACGAACTTTCCGGACGGATGGACAACGGTTTCCGCGGTGCTGCCGCCCTTCTTCACGACATCCGCGGGCAGTGTTGACAACACTTGCGTCTGCGTCAGTTCGCCTTTCTCCGCGTCGTACGAGCAGGCGATGAGCGTCAGGTCGGTTTCGCCGTTGATGTAGGCCGTCTTGCCATCCGGATGCCAAGCGAAGTGCCGCGGTCCGGCTCCTTTCGGCGTGGAAAAGGCGCCGTGCGGCGTCAACGTCCCCTTGCCTGCGTCGAACTTGTAAATCACCACCTTGTCCTGTCCCAAATCGCAGCAGAACGCGAAACGGTTCGCCTGGTCGACGTGGATCGCATGCCCATGGGTGCGGGGCGCGACATGCTGTTGGAACGAACTCGCTTTGCCCAGCTTTCCGTCGGACTCGATCGGCAAGCACAAGCAGCTTCCGCCCGAGTAGTTCGCGGCTAGCACATTTCGCCCCGACCGGTCGACCGTCAGATGGCACGGGGCCCCGCCCTGCGAAGGTTGCGAATTGAGCAGCGTCAATTTGCCGCTCGCCGCGTCGATGGAAAACGCGCTGACCGTCGCCTTCCCCTCGTTCACGGCGTACAGATGCTTCTTGTCGGGATGAATGGCCAAGAACGATGGGCTCTCCGTTTCCGCGACCAATTCGACCGGCGACAGCGAGCCATCCTTCATCGTCAACTCGCAGAGGTAAATCCCTTTGCTGCCGTTCTCCGTGTAGGTGCCCAGGTAGACGCGGAACTTGTCCGGCGTCGGCGATTGAGCGGCCACCGGTCCGCTTGCGCGGGCGGACAGCATCGCGAGAACGGCCGTCGCGAAGAGAACGGCCACAGTCATCCGTACAGTCATGGTTGCGGATCCTTCATCCAGGGAACGGAAATGCACGGCGCCACCTCGACGCCGGCCGCTTGTTCTATCCGCGGGACAAGGCGCGCGGAACAGGGGAAACCCGCCGTACACCCGGTGGCAAACTCCCAAAATCGCTCCTACTGTGAAATTGGCCGCGACAAGGACGGCAGCGATCGTCACAATGCGGCCCCAGTGTCGGGGACATGTGCAGCAAGGGACTGTAGGGGAGTGTGGCTGATGGACTGCGGAATGACTGGCCGAAACGATACCGGGACACCAATCGCCCCTTCGCAGGCTCGCCGACAGGCAACCGTCAGCGCTCACCGCTGTCGCCTCCGTCGCCGCCTGTTCCTCCAAGACCTGTTCCCGAGCAAACTGCTCGCCGGCGGCACCCTTGCCGCCGCCCTCTGGCTGGCGGGCCCCGCGTCGCCAACCCCGACGCGAGCTCAGGACGTGCCGGCGAAACCGGCACCCGCGAAGCAAGAACCCGCAAAGCAAGCGCCCTCAAAGCCGACTGCGGGGCCGGCCGAGTCGAGTAACAAGGGCCAAGCGACGCTCGACCAAGCGACCGAATTGCAACTTAACGCGGAATCGGTCGAGGATCTCGAAAAGGTCGCGACCCTCGCGGAAACGGCCCTCGAAAAGGGGCTCGACAAGGAAAACCAAGAGTTCGCCAAGCAACTGATCGTCTCGACGTTGCTCGACCGGGCGCGGCGGATCACGGCCAGCGTGCTTGGGCGGCAACCGCCCAATCCCCAATGGATGGTGCTCCGCGGATTCGCCATCAAGGACTTGGACAGGGCGTTAAAGCACGCGCCCGAGGACGCCGAGGTGCATCTGCTGCGGGCTCGGTTGCACGCGTTGCCGGGAGGCGACCGCCAAGCGGGGTTGAAGTCGGCCGACGCCGCGATCGCCGCGTTGCGTGCCGAGAACGATGCCCAAGAGTCGCTGGCCGAAGCCTACGTGGCCCGAGCGGCGCTGACCGAAGACGCGACCAAGCGGCTCAAGGATCTCGACGCGGCGATCGCCACCGATCCGACGAACTCGGACGCTTGGCAGGCCCGCGCCTTGCATCATTTGGCGGCTGGCGCCGCGGACAAGGCGATTGCCGACCTCAAACAACTGGTCGAACAAGACGGCGACAATCCGGCAACCCGGTTGGCTCTGGCCGAAGCGCTGATCTCCGCCAAAAAGCTTGACGAAGCGCTGGTCCAAGTCGATGCCGCGATCTCGAAGCGGCCGCAATTGTCGGTCAGCCATCTGCTGAAGGCCCGCATTCTGGCCGCCCAGGACAAACTGGCCGCCGCGGTGGAAGCGGCGAGCAAAGCGTTCGAGGTCGAACCGCGGGATTTGAACGCCTTAATGCTGCGGGCGCAGCTTTACATCCAGCAAGATAAGTTCGAGCCCACGCTGGCCGACCTGAATCGCATTCTTCAGGCACGCCCCGGACAGCCTCAAGCCTTGCTGATCCGCAGCAGCGTCTACGTCGATCAAAAGAAGTTTGTCGAAGCGATCCGCGACCTGCGCGAACTGGCACGGATGAATCCGGATAACGATCTGGTCCGTCTGCAAGCGGCGCAAATCTACGTGGCCGGCGGGTGGCCGCGATTCGCGATTCAGATTTTGGGAGGCATCCTGGCCACCAACCCGGAAAACGCCTCCGCGTTGCGTTCCCGTGGCGATGCCTATTTGAACATCGGCCGCCATGCCGACGCGATCGCCGATTTCGACAAAGCCTTGGCACTCGACCCCAACAATTCCGGGATCCTCAACAATCTCGCCTGGGTGCTCGCCACGTCACCCGACGACAAGCTCCGCGATCCCGAACGATCGATCAAATTGGCCACGAAGGCCTGCGAACTGACCGACTACAAAGCGGCGCACATCCTCAGCACGCTCGCCTCCGGTTACGCCGAAAAGGGCGACTTCGAAATGGCGTTGAAATGGTCCACGAAAGCCGTTGAACTGAGCCAAGGCGAGAGCAAAGACCAGCTCAAGAAGGAACTGGAAAACTACCAGCAAAAGAAGCCTTGGCGGGAACGACAGGAAACCGCGGAAAAACCGAACCCGCCCCCGTTGGATGAAGGCCAGGAACTGTAACCCGCCAGATCGCCAGCCATCGCCCGCGATTCGTTGCCGGGCGATTGGTTGCCGGGCGTTTCGTTGCCGGGCGTTCCGTCCAGGGACTCGTCGCCGCACGATTCGTTGCCGCACGATTCGTCGCCGCCCGATTCGTCGCCGCACGATTCGTTGCCAGACCACTCCGCCCGAATCTTGAGTGGCAATCGGTCCGCGCCGAAGATAAGATCACGGCTTGTTGATGGATGGTCGATCCAATGACGTCGGGCCACGACGG
>CAIXSC010000649.1 GCA_903921945.1 uncultured Planctomycetaceae bacterium | reverse complement strand
TGATTGGTGGTTGGTAGTGATTGGTGATTGGTGATTGGTGATTGGTGATTGGTGATGAGCGGTGGATCGTGAGTTCCTGGGCAGGTCTGGTCCTAATCGACCTGACAGCGGCTGGCAGTGGAGCCCAGGCAAGTTTCCCTGAATCAACTATAGCGCTTTCACTGCGTCCAACAACCCGCGATCCTCACCCTCTGCCGGCCCATCCCATTCCCAATGGCTGCGACTCACCTCTATCACCTCTATCACCTCTTCCCTCCTCGCCTCCACCTCCAGCCCCCGACCTCCAGCCCCCGACGACCGGCAACCAGCCTCCAGCCCTCCGCCTTCATCCTTCATCCTTCATCCTTCATCCTCCTCGCCTCCAGCCTCCAGCCTCCAGCCTAACGCAGCAGTTCGCGAATCACTCGGCCGTGGACGTCGGTGAGTCGTCGGTCGATGCCGTTTTGGCGGACGGTGAGCCGTTCATGGTCGATGCCGAGCAGATGAAGCAGTGTGGCGTGCAGATCGTAGCAGTACGTGCGGCCCTCGACGGCCTGGTAGCCCCACTCATCGCTCTTTCCGTACGTCGCACCCGCTTGGATGCCGGCGCCGGCGAGCCACGTGACGAACGAACCGCCGTTGTGATCGCGACCGGTCGAACCCTGCGCGAAAGGCGTGCGACCGAATTCAGTGGTCCAAACCAACAACGTGTCGGAAAAGAGACCGCGCGCTTTCAAGTCGCGTAGCAACGCGGCGATCGGCTGGTCGACCGACATCGCGATCGGCGGCAGTTCGTTGGGGATACTGCCATGGTTGTCCCAGTTACCGCTCGCACCTTGCGGACCGCTCCAGACTTGCACGAAACGTACACCGCGCTCCACCAAGCGACGCGCGATCAAGCAGCGACGGCCAAAATCCTGAGTGGCGGGCGTTTCCAGTCCGTAATCGCGGATCGTCGCCGCCGTTTCCCGTCCCAGGTCGAACGCTTCGGGAGCGCTCAGTTGCATCTTCGCCGCCAACTCGCACGCCGCGATCCGGCTGTCCAGTCGGGCGTCGTCCTCGCCGAGGCGGTCCGCGTAGCGTTTATCGAGCCGACTCAGGAGGTCGAGTCCGTCGCGGTCGGCGGCGCGAGTCACGAACGGAAAGCGCTGCTTCGCGAACAGATCAGGCACCGGCTCGGGAGCGGCCGCGTTGATCACGGTTCCTTGATGCCTGGATGGAAGGAATCCGGCGCTGAATGGCCCCTTTTGGTTGTAGGGCAGTCCTTTGGCGTCAGGGAGCACCACGAACGTCGGCAAGTTGTCGACGATTTGGCCCAGCGCGTACGACACCCAAGCGCCAAGGCAGGGAAAACCGGGCAACAGGAAACCCGTGTTCATCATGTAGGTCGCCGGGCCGTGGACGTTGGTCTTTGACGCCATCGCCATCAAGAATGCCATGTCGTCCACGCACCGCGCTTGGTGGGGAAACACCGAGCTAACCCACCGGCCCGTCTCGCCGTGCTGCTTGAATTCAAACGGGCTCTTCATGATCGCGCCGGGCATCGCCGTGAACCCTTCCGGCTTGATTTTCGGCCCCAGGTTTCGCCCATGTAGCCGAATCAATTCCGGCTTGTGATCAAATGTGTCCATCGGGCTGGCCCCTCCCGTCATGAACAATTGAATCACTCGACGCACCGGAGCCGGTCCACGATGCAGGTACTCAAGCTTTGAGACCGCGTCCTGAGGCGAGCTTGCGCGTGGCAGGGACTGGCCGTCGCTCGCTCTCCCTTCGTCCGCCAGCAGGCTGGCCAACGGCAACAGGCCAAAGCCGCCGCCAGCGCGCGACAACATCGCGCGTCTGGAGAGTCGATTGGAGTTGGGCGTTGGCGTGTCCATCGGGTTTACTCCACGTAGAGAAACTCGGCGCTGTTCAACAGCACGCGGCAGAGCGCGGGCCAGCCGTGGCGTTGGACGTAGTCGGCGAGCACTTTGGTTTCGTC
>CAIXSC010000648.1 GCA_903921945.1 uncultured Planctomycetaceae bacterium | reverse complement strand
TGCCCGAGATAGCAGCCCTTGTTGAAACTAATCGCCTGCGAATTGCGTCCGACCTCCTGCGGCAACTGCTCGGCGGTGATCTCGCGTCCGTAAAGCGGCGCCCGGCGCGCGATCCGCCACGCATCAAAGGTCAGCTCGTCCCAAATCGCGACGGCGTGTTCAATCGCCCAAGAGGCGTCAGGGGTTTGCGCGGCGTCAAGGGAAAGCGCGGCGTCAAGGGCTTGAGAGGGGTCGAGAGCTTGCGGGGCGACAGAAGATTGTGAGGCGTCAAGGGAACGCGAGGCGACAGGGGCGGAGCTTGCGAGCCCTTCGGCGGCGATCGAACGCAAGCGTTCAAGCCACGTATCCGGTCCGCCTTTCGCAGCGTCTGTGGTGGTTGCGACCGGTGCTCCATCGCGCGGGTATTCAACCCACAGAGCCGGGTCGTTGGGATCCCAGGGATTGTGACGGACGATGATCAAGTTCTTTTCGGCGAGCGACTGGCGGTTCCAGGCGTTCCGCAAGCCGACCCCCGCCGCGCCGCAGAAGAGAGCGGCGGCAGTCATCTCCGAGCGATCCGCAAGCCGAACGTCTTCGCGGATGATGAAGCGGTCGAGATGTTTGAGTAGCGGGGCGACGTGGTCGCGCGGCGTGGCGATCAGCAGGCGGTCCGGTTCGACGACCACAAACCCGTGGCCCACGATTTTGCCATTCCCCGCGCAGAAAAACGCTTCGCGGACATCGCCGGGAACCAGTTTCTTGATCTCTTGCGTGCAAAACGAATGCAAAAAAGCGGCTCGATCGCGCCCCGTCACTTCCAACAGGCCGCGTTCCTGCCAGGGGTAAACACCGCCGAGTTGGGCCTGTTCCCAACACGAGAGCCGCGATCTTTCGACCAGCGAGTTCATGGCTGCTACTCTTCCTCACGAGCCAGCGACAAATGCGCGTACTCGGCGTTGGCAATAACCACGCCTGTGTCGAACGGCCGCGCTAGCAACACGATTTCCTCATCCGTCTCCACCGGCATGCAGCCGAGCTCCTCGACCAAGTCCCTCGGCAAATCGCTCATCAAATACAAACGCCGCGATTCGCCCAGTTCGGCGAGCAGCTCACGCACTGGATGAAGTTCGGACTCGCGGGTGCTTCCCGGATCGCGCGGATCGTCCAACCCATCGTGGCCAGCCCCCGCGCCTGACCGCGTGCCTGACCGCGTGCCTGTCCTCCCACCCGTCCTTCCCGAAGTCCTCCCCGCAGTCTTGTCTGACGTCCTTCCGCCAGACGTCCTTCCGCCAGACTTGCCACTGGCCCCAGCCCGCGATCTGCCCCGCGATTTCCGCTTGGAATCGCGCGACGCGTCCCAAGATGAATCATCGGGCGAATCATCAGGCGAATCGTCGCGCGATTCTTCCAGCGATTCATCCGGCAACACGGAGTCCAGCAAAGAAGAGGCCACGTCTTCGTCGGAAGCGTCTGGCGGGTCGCCGGGGTCCACCGCGGTGGCGGGGCGGAGCACGGGCAGCGGCGGCGTGTCCACGTTCGAACAGACCACAATGACGCCTTGGTCTCCAACGAGCCGCGCCGCCGTGTAGAACGCGCGCTGAATGTCTTCCCATACCAGGTCGCTCGACGGGTTCTCGATAGCGGCGACCGCGATGCCAACTTGCTGCGACAACCGCTGGCCCCAGGCGTCCAGCATCCATCGCCGCGTATGGCGAGTGACGGAGTCGGTTTGTCCGCCGACGACGTGCGCGAGTTGGCCGTGGGCGCCGGGCACCGCTTCGATGCGGAACTGCACGCCGAGTTGCCAAGCGACACGGTCCGCCTCCCAGCGACGCGCTCGGCCATGGCGGCGCCAATCGCCGGGGCTGGTGGGAAGCAGGCGGAACTGAGCGGCGGCATCGGAAAACAGCGGGTAAATGCCGCCGGGCGAACCGAGGTATCCGTAGCTATGGTTGGGCCGCCGCAGGCCAATCGGAATCACTAGGTCGGCATCGTACAGCACTCGGTTCAAGTAAATCGGATGGGCGTCGTCGGTGGCGGCCAGATAGGCCAGCGAGTCGGCGTCGGTGGCGCGATGCAGCACTTCCCGGACACCGCTCCCGAGCGGCTCGGCGGAAGCGCGCACGACGGCGACTTGCCCGCGCTGCACGCCGCTGGCGGACAAAGCGTCGATGACCCCCTGAACGATCGCGGCAGCTTCGGGAACGCCCGGTTCAACGGCGATCGCCACCCGATCCTCGGGCGCCAGCAGCGCTGAGAGCGGCGGATAATCCACGGGAGCTTCGACCGCTCGACGCGCGGCCAGCCGCGCGTTGGCGACGGGCGCGATCCGCGGAGCGGCGCACCACACTACGTCGATCGGATGCCGCCACGCCAGTCGCAATGAGCGGCCGTCGCCATACAACAATTGCTCGGACATGACCGAATCGTAGACCAAAAGACGTCTTCAGCCTAGGGTCGAGCCGGCCCCAAACGGCGACGGATGATTCGCGTGAGGTCGTCCCACAGCGAGTAGGCGACCGGGGTGACGAGCAGCGTCAGGAGGAGCGAGAGGGCTTGGCCGCCGATAATCACTTTCGCCATGCTGGCCCGCGACGCGGCCCCGGGGCCTTGGCCCAACGCGATCGGCACCATGGCGGCGACCAGCATCAAAGTCGTCATCAAGATCGGCCGCAGCCGGGTATGGTTGGCCTCCAGGATCGCCTGGTCGCGCGGAAGCCCCCGTTCCCGCAGCACGTTCGTGTAATCGATTTGCAGGATGCCGTTCTTCTTCACGATGCCGAACAGCATGAACAGACCGAACACGGCGTAGATGTCCAAGTTCGTCCGCAACATCACCAGCGACAGGAACGCGAACGGCAAAGTCAGGGGCAACGCGAGCAGAATCGTCACCGGATGGACCAAACTCTCGAACTGCGCCGCCAGCACCATGTACATGAACAGGAAGCTCAACAGGAACGCGACGACGAAGTTCGTATTCGACTCGGAGAGCATCTTGGCCCGCCCGATAAACTCGTGGCGATAACCCGGCGGCAGGTCGAGCGTCTTGACGAAGTCGTCGACCAGCTTCACGCCCTCGCCGAGCGCCAGCCCCTTGAGATTGCCGAGCACAACGATCTGCCGTTGACGGCCATACCGGTCGATCGTCGCCGGTCCTTGGGCCGGCTCGAGCCGCGCGAGGCTGGCCAGTCGCACCAAACCGGCATGCGGCGACGGCACCGCGAGACTGTCGACCGCCGTCGGATCGTCCCGATACGCGCGCTCCGCCCGCAGCCAAACATCGTACTGCTCGTCCCCCTCCTTGAACTTGCTCACCGGCTCGCCACCGACCAGG
>CAIXSC010000647.1 GCA_903921945.1 uncultured Planctomycetaceae bacterium | reverse complement strand
TACCGGACAGGTAGGGGGAAAAGCGTGGCGAGAGGCTCACCGAAGCGGCTCCGATTCTCCGCAAACGCCGCGTTTCATTGCGAATAGGATTTCAATTGAAGGCGGAGTGCGATTCGCCGTTACTCCTGGCGTAGCGTGGCGAACGCCTATCAACGCACCGACCGAGTGCGAACCGATCAGCCATCGTTGGAATGACCATGCGGCGAATGGGCGGATGGCGTACCGTGGCGGGAACGCCCCGGGCTTTGCTTAGGGGCTGGCCGAAGGCCGTCGCGAGTCTGTCGAATTCGCTCTGCTCCTTTGTACGACGGACATCTTGTCCGTCGCGAGTCTGTCGAATTTGCTCTGCTCCTTTGTACGACGGACATCTTGTCCGTCGCGAGTCTGTCGAACGCGTTTCCAGTTTCCGTCGATCAAGGGAGCCAAGTGAGCGGCCAGGGGGCGGGGCGGCGCGAGACGACCAGCAGGTCGGTGGCGCCCACGCGGTGGAAGTCCACCAACTGCCCGCCGCTCGGCCCAAACGCCAAATTTGGCAGTTCGGGTTCCCGCTGGAATCGCGAGAGCTCGGGCGCTTCGATCGGCACGAGCTTGTCGGTGAGCGCCTCTCCGTAATCCCGGCTGATGACAACCGCGTAGCTCCAAGGAGCCGTGGGCGGCTCGGCGCTCGACCGCGCGGGATCGGACGTGTCGCACGGGCAAAGCACCGCGACATCTTCCGTCTCGTCGCAAAGATCAAAGCCCAGCAACCGATGCCCGGTCGTGAAGTTCGCCACCACAAATCCAAGCAAGTCGCCTGTCGTGTCCCACACCCGCGTCGAAACGGCGATCTTTTGGCGCCGGTCCTTGATCGAATGGAAGGCCCGCGCGACATGCACGTGCGATGTCGGCAGTCGCCGATCCTCAAACGCCCGCACATAGTCCCGCACCGCGAACGAATGCGGCAGCAGCGTTCGTCCGTGTGACGCTGTGTCCGCCAATTCAATCCCGTTCGGGTCGAGCACCAGCACGTTCGCTAGCGGATCGCCGCCGGCCACGTCGAACAACAAACGCGTATCGATCCGGTCAAGTTGCGTCTGAATCGCGTCTTGGCGGGCTCGTGGCGCCGCGGTCTCCCGCGATTGCCGCAACGCCAACCGCAACGACTCGTTGTCCGCAAGCCGCGATGTGAAGGTCCGAATCATCCCCAGTTCCCGGTCCAATTGACGGGCGAGCTGCGCGGCCTTGATGGCGTTTTCACGCCGGCTTGTTTCGAGCGATTGATAGACGGCCAGGCCGATGATCGCGATGAGAAACGCGACCGCGATCACCAGCGTGCCCGGATGGCGCCTCGCCCAGAAACGGGCCTCGCGCAGCGGCGAGGGACGCCCGCCCGCCAACGTCGCGCGCCGCTCGAGCCACCGCCGCAAATCGTTCGCCACCGCATCGGCCGAGCCATAACGGCGGGCCGGCTCCCGCGCCAGGCACTTGAGGCAAACGGCGTTCAGTTCGCGGTCGACGCCACGGTTCCACTGGCGGGGAGGCGTGATGTCGCCAGCGACGATCCGTTCGAGCGTCTCCGACGGCGTGCTGCTCGGGATCGGCGGCTTTCCCGTGAGCAGCGCGTAGAGCACGGCGCCGAGCCCATAGATGTCGGAGAGTGTCGAAACTTCGTCCCAGCGACCGGCCGCCATTTCGGGCGACAGGTACGGCAAGGTCCCAACAATTCCCGCGCGGGCGAAAGTCGCCGACCGTTCCTCCGATGTCTCGGGGACCGCCGATGTGTCCCCGCTTAGCGGTTCGTTGCGCCGGGACCGCTCGCCGCGGATCGCCAGGCCGAAATCGGTGACCTTCGGTTCGCCATCGGCGGTCAGCAGGATATTGGCCGGCTTGAGATCCAAGTGGATCACACCGTCGGCCCGCGTATGGGCGTGGTGGATCGCGCGGGCGATCTTCTCCATCATCGCGGCGACCTGGCGGAGATCGCCTCGCAGCGCGTCCAAGTGGTCGGCCAGCGAACCGCCTTCGACCAGCTCCATCACGATGTACCAGCGTCCGTCGACTTCGCCGATGTAACTGGTGCGGACGATGTGGGGATGCGTCATCCGCGCCAGGGAACGGGCGTCGTTACGAAATCGTTCCACCGCCGCCGCGTCGTCGCGCGAGGGCCCGTGCATCGTCTTGATGGCGGCGACGATCTCGCGAGCGGTCCGCAGCCGCGCCTTCCACACGCTGCCTTGGCCGCCCTGTCCCAGGCGTTCCAGCAGCTCGTAGTCTCCCAGCACAGCGCCTGGTTGCAAACCGTCGGAAGCGCGAGCGGCGAGCGGCAAAAACGAGATGCCATCCAGGTCGTCAAAATAGCTGCGCAGGCCGGACTCGAGATGCGGGTAACGAGCCAGCCAGTCGGCTTGCCGTGGTCGCTCGCCGCGATCGACCGCGCAGTGGAAATCGAAGATAACGCGGTCCAGGCAAGGCGCTTCCGTGGCCGAAACCGAATTCGATTCCCGGTTCATCGTCTAGTCCTCGGGCGGCCAGATCTCCCGAAGTCGCCGCAAGTCATTTCAACAACGTCCGCCGACCGCCTCGGCATCTGTTGCCTAGGATGGCAAGGACCGGGACGCCTGCGTCACGCTCCACCCGCGCCCGGACCCGGGACAAGGTGGCAGCGAACCGCGTGGCCGTCGATTTGAACGAGCGGCGGCGGCTGCGTCTTGCACGCTTCCACCGCGATGGGACAACGGGGATGGAAGCGGCAACCGCCGGGCGGGTTGATCGGGCTCGGCACGTCGCCCGGCAAGACGACTCGTTGACGCCTTTTGGTCGGATCGATGGACGGCACCGACGACAACAACGCCTGGGTATAAGGATGCAACGGATTGCGGTACAGCTGGCCGCTTGTCGCCACTTCGACGATTTCCCCCAAATACATCACCGCCACTCGGTCGGAGATGTATTCGACCACCGACAGGTCGTGCGAGATAAAGAGGTACGTCAGTTTGAATTCGTCTTTGAGCTGGGCCAGCAAATTGATGATTTGGGACTGGATGGAGACATCCAGCGCCGAGATCGGTTCGTCCAGCACCATGAATTGCGGCTGCAGGGCGAGCGCCCGGGCGATGCTGATCCGCTGCCGTTGCCCGCCGGAAAACTCGTGCGGATAGCGGTACAGGTAGGTCGGGTCGAGCCCCACTTTTACGAGGATTTCCTCGACACGGTCCCGCCGCTCCGCCTTGGTGCCGATGTGATGGATCCGCAACCCCTCCTCGACGATCCCACGAACCGTCATGCGGGGATTCAGCGAACTGAACGGATCCTGGAAGACGATCTGCATGTTGCGGCGAAGTTGCCGCAGGGCCGAGCCGCCGCGATGCGTCACATCTTCGCCTTGGAAATGGATCGATCCGCTGGTTGGCTCGTAGAGCCTGAGTAGCGTGCGGCCGACCGTCGTTTTGCCGCAACCGCTTTCGCCGACGAGTCCAAGCGTTTCGCCGGGTTGAATCGCGAACGAAACATCGTCCACGGCATGCACGTTGCCCACCACGCGCTGGAACAGCCCCTTCCTCACCGGAAAGTACTTTTTCAGGTGGCGGATTTCCAGCAGAGGTTGGGACGGTGGGGTGGACATGGAGCAACGTCTAGTATTGAAGGCTCTCGGCCAGATGGCAACGCGCGATATGGGTCGGTGTCAACTGCGTGAGCACCGGCTCGTCGGTTCGACAACGGTCCTCGCAGTAGCCGCAACGCGGATGGAATTTGCAGCCCGCGGGAAACCGGAGCGGGCTAGGGACCATGCCCGGAATCGTCTCCAGCCGTTGCGACTTCGCCGCGCCCGGTTTTGGGCGGGACGCGAACAGGCCATGCGTGTACGGATGCCGCGGGTTGCGAAACAGTTCGACGACCGGCGCGTGTTCGACGACTTTCGACGCGTACATCACCGCCACTTCGTCGGCCAGTTCGGCAATCACCCCCAGGTCGTGGGTGATGATCAGGATCGACATGCCCGTTTCTTGCTGCAATTCGCGGAGCAGATCGAGGATTTGTGCTTGGATGGTGACATCCAGCGCCGTGGTCGGCTCGTCGGCGATCAGCAATTGCGGTTCGCAAGCCAGCGACATGGCGATCATGACACGTTGCCGCATCCCGCCCGAAAACTGGTGTGGATATTCGTCGACGCGGGACTCGGGCGACGGAACTTTGACCTTCCGCAGCATCTGGATCGCGATGTCCCGCGCTTCGCGCCGGCTCACATCGCGGTGCAAGCGAACGGCTTCCATGATCTGGTCGCCGACGGTGAAGACCGGGTTGAGCGACGTCATCGGCTCTTGAAAGATCATCGAGATTTTCGCGCCCCGGTATTTGCGCATCTCGGCTTCGGAAAGCGACGCCAGGTCGACCGTTTGGTCCTTGCCGTGGAAGAGGATGGAGCCGCCCACGATACGGCCGGGGCGGGAAACCAATCCGATCACCGACATCGCGGTCACGCTTTTGCCGCAACCGCTTTCCCCGACTAGTCCGAGCGTGCCTCCACGGGGAATCCGCAGCGAAACGTCCTCGACCGCCTTCACCACGCCTTCATCCGTGAAGAAGTGGGTGCGGAGATTGTTGATTTCGACAAGCGAAGTGGACGACGCGCTGTTCATGGGCTTTCACTTCCCGGCTTCGCGGAGCCGCGGGTCGGTGGATTCCTGCAGCCCTTCGCCGATCAGGTTGTAGGACAGCACGGTGAGAAAGATGGCGATGCCGGGAAACAGGATCAGCCACCACATTTGCAAATTCTGTTTGCCGCTATTGAGCAGCGTGCCCCAACTGGGATTGGGCGGCGGGGCTCCGAATCCGAGCAGGCTGAGGCCGGCTTCGGTGAGGATCGCCGAGGCGATACCGAAGCTGATCGGCACCAGCACGGGCGCCAAGGCGTTCGGCAGGATGTGACGCAAAATGATCCGCATCCAACCGACTCCCAAGGCTCGCGCCGCCGTCACGAACTCGGCTTGCCGCAACTTGAGGAACTCGCCGCGGGTCAACCGCGCGATGCCGGTCCAACCGGTCATGCCGAGCATCGCCATCATGTGCCAGATGGTCGGTTTGTCGAGGATCGCGAGCAGCGTCAGGATCAAAATGATCGCGGGCACGCACATCACCAACTCAATCACGCGGCTCACCAACATGTCGATCAAGCCGCCAAAATAGCCGGCCATCGCGCCCAGCAAGATGCCGATCACAGCCGCGACGCCTGTCGAAACGAAACCGACCAGCAAGGCGATCCGAGTCCCATGGATCATTTGGGCGAGCACGTCGACGCCCGCTTGGTTTGTGCCGAACAGATTCCGCTCGTTGGGTTCGGCGTAAATCTCGTCCCCCTTGCGGTTGTCCCATTCGCCATCGCGGATCCGCCGATAAGGATCGGCGTAAAGCACGGGCCAAACCGCCCAGCTCTCGGGATCTTTCTTCTTGAGGTTTTTGGGATAGATCTTGTAAAAGCGATCCTTCATGAAGATCGGGTTTTCCCAACGCGGGTTGAAATAGCTGGTCGCCGGGAAGTAGAGCCGGCCCTTATAGCGGCAGACGATCGGTTTGGTACCCGCCAAGCATGGCGATAGCACGGCGATCAAGCCGAGCAAGGCCACGAAGCACAACGCCGCCATCGGCAGCCGACGGCGGCGGAACCGCAGCCATGTTTCTTGCCAGTAGCCGCGTCCCTTGACCGGAACGCGGGGCGCGGGGACAGATGCCGCCCCAGGATCGCTTTGTCGGTCGGCTGGAGCCATGTCAGGAATAGGTGACCCGCGGGTCGACGAAAGCGTAAAGGATGTCGGCGACCAGTTGGCCCGCCAACGTCATCAAGGTGTAAATCAAAGTCTCGGTCATGATCACCTCGTAGTCCCGAGTCGTGATCGCGGAAAAGAACAGCCGTCCCATGCCCGGCCAGGAGAAAATCTCCTCGAGAATCACCGACCCGCTGAGCAGTCCGGGCAGGGTCAGTCCGAGCATCGTGACAAACGGAATCATGGTGTTCCGGAAGGCGTGCTTCACCAGCACGGTGAGCGGCTTCAGTCCTTTCGCCCTGGCGGTGCGGATATAGTCTTGCCGCACCACCTCCTCCATGTTCGCCTTCACGAACCGGCTGTAGTAGGCCAGGCTGCCGTAGGTGTAGCAGAAGACGGGCAGGATCGAGTGCTTGAAGATATCGAGCACTTTGCCACCGGTCGACAGTTGCGGATAGCTATCGCTCACCATGCCCGGCTTCAAGTGGAAGAATGTCCCGTCCAGCTTCACATAGAATAGATTCAACAACAGCAGCGCGGCGACGAACGACGGGAACGAATAGAGCATGAACAACAACACGCCGGTCGTCCGCTCGTCCAGCCGGCCGCTCCGCGCCGATCCGTACAGCCCGAGCGGCACCGCCAGCAAGTAGCTGATCGTTAGCGAGGTGACGGAGAGCAGCAGCGTCGGGGCGATCCGCGGACCAATCACCCGCATGACCGGCTGCTTTTCCTGGATCGAGCGTCCCAGGTTGCCGCGGAAGATGTTGCCGGCCCATTTCCAGTAGGCCAGATACCAAGGCTTGTCGAGACCGTAGATCTCGGCGCGCCGTTTCATCTCCTCGGCGCTGATCTGCTTGTCCGGGCTCGATTCCGCCAAGTCCACCGTCAACGGCGTGCCGGGCATGTTCCGGATCAGTCCGTACACGACGAACGTGATCATCAGCAACGTGACCGATCCGATCGCAAGCCGGCGAATAATGTAGTTGACCATGGATTCGATTTATCTGGCTATTGCGCGCCGGCCTTCCAGATACTGCTGAATCCCGGGCCGTAGTTGAACGGCCCGCGGGGACTAAACACGTACCCTCGCAGTTCCTTGTTGAAAGCGTAGTACGCGTTCTGATAGTACAGCCACATATAGGGCTGGTCCTCGTACAGTTCGCTGTGGATCTTGCGGTAGACCTCCAGACGCTTGCCGAAGTCGAATTCCCGCCGACCGACTTCGTAGAGGCGGTCGACCTCCGGATTCGAGTAGTTGCCGTAGTTGCGGTCTTTGTTCGTCCCGAAAATGTTGTCGGTCGTGTCCGGGTCGGTTCCCGTGCCCCAGCCGCCAAATGCCGCTTGGAACGCGTGCGTCCGCATGTTCTCGGTCAAGACGGTGAACTCCAACGGCCGCACGTTCACTTCAATCCCGATCTGGCCAAGGTTTTCCTTGAGCAGATTGCAGATCGCGATCCGATCCGGCCGGTTCGAAGTCTGCAGCGTGAATTCGAAGTTGATCTTCTTGCCATCGACTTCGCGGTCGCGGATGCCGTCTCCATCATGGTCGACCCAGTCGGCCGCCTCGAGCAATTCCTCGGCTTTGTCCAGGTCGCGCTGCTGGAACTTCGCGTTGAATTTGGGTGGCGACCAGGGCGACGCCGAGTTGAACATGCCGCTCGATGGCTGATCGATGCCGAGACGCAACTTTTGAATCAATTCTTCGTGGTCGAACGCCAAAGCCAAGGCTTGTCGGACCCGCTTGTCCCGGAAGAACGGCTCGGCGCAATTCCACGTGAAGTGGAATTCGACCCATTCTACCGCGTAGACCTTGGTATTGCGTTCATAGAAATCGTTGCCGTCTGTTTGTGTCTTCCAGAGGTCGGGGTTGAGTTGCAGTTCATCGATGTCGCCCGCCTTGAGGCCGAGCAACGCCACGCTGGAATCGACCATCACCTTGAAGCGGATTTGCTTGAAGTAAGGCTTGTCGCGAACCTGCTTCCCCTTGTGCATGTAGTAGGCTTCGCGCCGTTCAAGCACGATTTCCTGGTCGCGGGTGCGACTGGAGATTGTGTAGGCGCCGCCCGTGACCGGGTTCTTCTCGAGCGCCACATGAGCGTCGCTGTCTTGCAACGTTGGATCGGCGGCGATCGTCTTCTCGTAGACGTGCTTCGGAATCACCGAGAAATTCACGTTCCAGATGTTCGTGGCGAGCGGTTCCTGATGGAAAAAGACAAGCGTGCGGTCATCGTAGGCTTTGACGTACTTCAGCTTGTCCGTGCCGCTCCGTTGAGCCGACGCGGGGACCTCTTTGGTCATGATCGCGAGGAAACTGAACTCGACGTCGTGGGCGGTGATGGGCGTTCCATCAGACCACGTGAGATCGTCGCGTAAAACAATCTTGTCGTACATCCGGTCCTTGCTGCTTTGCCACGACACGACCGAGTCGGAGGCGGCGAAGGGACGCATCAGCCAGTCGAAGGAAAACAGCCCGAAACCGATCAGGCCGCCAACGTCGAATTCGATCGTCGAGCTGGCCAACAACGGATTCGTGCTCTTCACGTCGGCGGCCGTGTGCCGGTTGATCGAGGCGTCCCAGTTCACCGCCGCGTCGCTGGCAGGAAGACGGCCTAGCGTGTCGAGAATCAACGCGTTGGCGTCCGGAGAGGTGTTTTTAGCCGCGAGCGCTTGCGCGATCGGCTTCGGTTCGGGCCGCGCCTTCCAGTATTCCTCCTTCAGACGCGCCGTCGAGTCGACGACCGGCATGTCGACCCATTCCGCCTTGGCGTCGATCTCCGCGAGCGGCGGCGCTTCAAACGGAGGCACGAGATTGCCCAGCTTGAATGGCCCATCCGCCTTCGGTTCCACCGGCTTCTCCGGCGCGGGGGACGTGGCTCCGGTCCCGCCAGCGACAGGCAGCTTCTCCGCCGTCTTCACGTTAGCCGCCGTCTTCACGTTAGCCGCCCCGCTCGAAGCTTGGCCGCTATCCCCGCCGCCCGTCGTGCCGCCCGTCGTGCCGCCCGATGAGCCGTCCGTCATGCCGCCCGAAGAGCCGCTAGTCGTGCTGCCCGTCGCGCCGTTAAGGTCGATCCCACTGCGGGGGACTGCGTCGACGGATCCATCGCCGCCACCACAGCCGAGCGCGGCGAGCAGGAGCAATGTAGCGGCGAAGCCGCAGATGTTTCGAAGAGCGG
>CAIXSC010000646.1 GCA_903921945.1 uncultured Planctomycetaceae bacterium | reverse complement strand
GGGAAGCGATTCGCCGTCGCCAATCGCTCGAGGGAACGACCGCTGAACATAAGCAAGCGCATCCCGGGCCACGTCCCGCCGTACTGCTGCCTTATCGAGGTTCGACGCGGGCACCGCGACTCCCTTGGGAAGTTTCTTGCGATTCTCCGGGTCGAAGCTCCACTGGCCGCCAAGCGGTTTGCCTTCCTTGTCCAGCAACAGTCCGAGCCGCTTTCGTTGCGCGATGTAAAACTCGGTGAAAAATAACTTCCGCTTGTCGCGGGTGAATTCATCTAGCAAACGCCGCGGCGTCAAGAACGCGGGATCTTCGAGCATCGTGAACGCGATGCGCTGCGACGCCAGCGAGGCCGTCAGTCGCTGTTCGAGCCAATCGTCGCACGGATCGACGAAGGTCACCTGCCGGATGTTCCAGCCAACAAGCAGGCTCGCAAGACTGCCGGTCTCGGAGAGCGCCGCCGCCTCGACATACCGCACTTGCGTTCCCCGTTTGCGCAATCGCTCGGCATACAACTGCATGGTCGCGCGGTGATACGCAAGTTTTTGGCGATGGAATGCGTATTGGGTAAAGAATAGCGGATCTTCGATCAAAACCGCCTCGCCCACGCCCGCAAGCGCCGGATGGTCGGCGAACAACTGATGCGGATAGATCAATGCGGCGTGACTCATCGCGTCACGAGCCCCGCGTTTCGGAGCACACACCCCGCCGCCGCCGCCCCCGACCGATACGCCCCTTCAATCCGGCCGCCCGCGAGCCAATCGCCGCACAGGGCCAAGCGGCCCGCACCATCCCACAGGCACAGACGATCGAGCGTCAACGGCGTCGCGCTGAACATCCAACGGTGGGCGTCGAGGTGGATCGTTGGCGGCAGCCGGTTCGAGGCCGCCTCCGCGCGCCCCGAGGAATCGCGACTGTCCTCAGGTTGACCGCGGTCCGCGACCCGAGATTGCTCAACCGCCGTCGCGAAGGCGTCGAGCAACTTGCGGGCGGCTTCGTCCTTGGGCAGGTCCAAGTGAGCGACAGTCCAGTCGGCGGTGGCGTGTAGCACCCAGCAATCGGTCGCGGGGTCGCGGCCGGGTTTGGCGCTATTCCGCGCGACCCATGCGAGCGGCGATTCATGCAAGAAGGCGCCATCCCAGGCGGTCTCAATGCGGCGTTCGAATGCCGCCATCGCCGCCCAACAGGGCGTCATCGGCACGGCGCGGGCTTCCAACGCGAACGGATGGTCGCCGAGCAGATCAGCGGCCTGAGGAGACGGCACCGCGACCACGGCATAGTCGAACTGACCCTGGCTCTGGCCCGCCGTATCGATCAGTTCCCAACCCTCAGCTCGTGGTTCCAGCCGCGCGATCCGCAGGTCGCCACGGACGGGCACATCCTTGGCCAAGTGCCGGCCAATCGCGGACATGCCAGGAACGAAGACGAACCGCTCGGGCTGATCCGTTTTCGCCGCGACGCCAGCCGGCCCAATCTGGACAAGCGGTGCGGTCCACGCCGCGGCCACGCCCTGTTCCATCCAGGTATCCACCACTTGGCGGAACCGCGAATCGTAGGCTGTGAAGTACTGGGCGCCATGATCGAACGCCAGTTTCGGCTCGGCCCGCCGCGTGGCTGCTCGACCACCCGTGCCCCGGCTCTTCTCGAACACCGATACCTCGAAGCCGCTATCCAACAACGCCCGCGCCGCGATCAGGCCCGAAACGCCGGCCCCGATCACGGCCACGCGCGGCGCCGCACCGGAAGCCGGCCGATCGACTTGTTCACGGTACTGTTCGGGGTCGAGTCGCATGGCATGATCCTTGATGGGTCGAGTCCGCACGGTCCCGAATACGGGTTGCGGGGGAGTGAATGGCCGATCGAACTGGCCGACACACCATAACAAACCACCGTAGGAAGATGGGTCTCGGCCGTCGAGCGCGAATTGATGATTCAAGTCCACCAGATGACGCCAAGCCGTGGCCAAGTCCGGTGTCCACCCGACCAGCGCCTTGCCCCAGGTCATCCGCACATTGTTGTGCAGTTCGCCCCGCACCCTAAGCGAGCGCTGAGCGGCGTCCCACAGCGGCTCGCCCGTGCGGCCCCGCGCCAAGGTCTCGGTGTCGAACAACGCCGCGCGGCGATCCCCACGATGCTCAGCCAGCGTCTTTCGCGCCCAGTTGGGGATCGCGTCCTCCGTCGCGTGATCGGGCCGATAGTGGCAAAAGGTGTAGGCCAGTTCGCGCCACACCAACAATTCATCCAAAAACTTCTCCGCTCCGGCTTTGCCACCGCCTCCCGACGCCTTCACCGCCGCCGCTTCGCGCGCGATCCGCAGCGGCGAGACCATGCCATACCGCAGGTAAGCCGACAGGCGACTCGTGCCTTGCTTCAGTGGATCGTTGCGGTCGTACGCGTACCGAGCCAGCCCCGATCGCCGAAACTCGTTCCACCGCGAGTAACCGGCGGACGATCCGCCAAGCGTGTCGGCGATCGGGCCTACGGTGTGATCGATGTCGCACTCGCCAATGAGACGCTCGAGATCGACGCGGTCCCAATCCAGCGGTTCGAACGGGAGATTTCCAACGACGGCCGCCTCGCCAGCTCCGCGTTGCGCCGCGAATGACCGCAAGTCGTGCGCTTCGGGCTTAGTCGCAGTAGACGTGTCGACATTTGTGTTCGTGCCCGAATTCAGATACTTGGCCGCATTCGGACTTGTGGCCGCATTCGGACTTGTGGCTGCATTCGGACTTGTGGCTGCATTCGGATTTAGGGCCGCGTTCGTGGCCGTGATCGCATCCGTCGGGGCAGGAATGGAGGCGGGGGGCAAGAAAGGTCGAATGTCGGGCCAAGGGCGGGCGATGCGGGCCGAGCGGAGGGCGGCCGTCGCATCCCGATAAGCAAACGCGCGATCATACGCGCGACCCGCCAATCGCATCGGCACGACACACGCGGTGTCGACGGCGAACACGGGACCGGCCGCTCGGGCCGCGATTCGTGGCAGCCAGTCGCTCACCGGTGCCGTTGGAAAGTCCTCGGTGACCACAGCGGCCGCTCGACTGGCTAATGCCCGCAAGTGCGGGCCTCGGTGGCCAGGACGTTCGAGATGAAAAACGGCGGGAACACCGCGGTCAGCCAGTTCGCGATGCGTCTCACGCGCGCCTTGCAGGATGAACGCGTGATGGCGATCGCACGCATAGGGGTAACGCTCGGAGAGTCCCTGGTACACCAGCAGAGGAACTCGCAATCGAACGGCCAGGAACTGAGCTGTCTCCAACGCTGGATTCTCGTCGACCCGCATCGCCGTCTGCATCCAATACATCACGAATGCTTCGGCTCTGGGACAAGAACGATCCGCAACCACGCGAACTCGCTCGGCAAGGTGTTCGGGCAGTCCGGTGAGCGATTCGTGAACGGCAATCATGATCGAAATGGGCCCAAGGCTGACGGCGGCACGGATCAATGCGACGCGGGGGATTTCGGCTGCCGATCAGCCGAAGCCCATCGAGCGCACCGGGGCGAACTGGACTGGCCCACTCAGGCAGAACCGGCCGAAACGGACCACTCGGCCAAGTGGGCGATCGGGCGACCGGCCAACCTACTCGGACCTCATGGTTTAACGGCCTTCTGTCCTGAGGCCTACGGGTTTGTAAGCACGCGAACGCCGTAGGTTAGGGATTGGCCATGGAATCGCCTACCCGCCGCGACCACTCGCCCCGCTTCCCGCGAATGTCATAAAACGCGACGAACGGCTAAGGAAAGCCCGGACTGGAAGTGGAACAAGGAGCCATGTATGCGTGACGACAGTGATGATACCTCCCGGCGGCCCGTCACGGGGAAACTCACGGCCGCGATTCGGCCCGACTCGCCGCGATCGTTCTCACCGATCACTTCGCGACTCGTCGCGTTCGCAGTGCTGGCCTGCGGTGTATGCGGGACGCTCGATGACAGGCTCAGCGGCAAGCCCAACGGCGTGCCTCGCGGGATGTTCGGCGGGACGGCGCGATTGTTCGGCCAGGAAACTCCGCCACCATCCCCGCAGCCGTCGCTACCGTCGTCCTCGCAGCGAAACCAGGATGGCTCGAAGCCAGAGACGGAAGCCGCGCCGGAGGCACCCTCCAAGGAGGCATCCATTCCGGCCAATTCAACGGCGTCGAAGTCCACGGCGTCGAAGTCCACTCCGGCCAAGTCCACTGCGGCCAAGCCCACTGCGGCCAAGCCCACTGCGGCCAAGCCCACTCCGGCCAAGTCCACGGCGTCGAAGTCCGGGGCGACTCGACCGAACATCATCCTGATGATGTCCGACGATCAAGGTTGGAGCGGTCTGTCGGTCGCGATGCATCCCGACTACGCCGGCTCGAAGGGCGCGGTATTTCAAACGCCCAACTTGGAGCGCTTCGCATCGCAGGGCATGCGATTCTCGTCCGGATACGCGCCGGCTCCCGTCTGTTCGCCAACACGTATCAGCATCCAGACCGGGAAGAGTCCCGCGAAGTTGCATTGGACAAAGGCAGCGCCGGCCGAGACCGGACGGAAATTGGTCGAACCGACGCTTATCAAGCGGATCGCCGATTCGGAAACGACGATTGGCGAGTTGCTTCGCACGGCGGGTTACGCCACAGCGCATTACGGAAAGTGGCATATCAGTGGCGGCGGTCCGGGTGAACATGGCTATGACGAGCATGATGGCGATACGGGAAATGAAAACGCCTACCAGTTCACCGACCCGAATCCCGTGGATATTTTTGGCATGGCGCAGCGTTCGGAAAACTTCATGGCTCGCTGCAAACAGGCGGGCAAGCCGTTCTACATCCAACTCTCATGGAACGCCCTGCATGCCTCCGAAAACGCTCTGAACGCCACCAAAGCGAAATACGAGCGTCTGTTTGGAAACGCGGGAGGAGGAGGTGGTGGTGGTGGCGGTGGCGGTGGAAAACAACTCACGACGGCCGCGATCACCGAGGATCTGGATACCGGCGTCGGCCGGGTCTTGGCGTCGATTGACCGACTAGGGTTGGCGGAAAACACCTATGTCATTTACACCTCCGACAATGGCGCTGGCGGTGGCCGCCGCGAGGGACTTAACGGGGGAAAAGGTTCGGTCTGGGAAGGCGGTGTGCGCGTGCCGCTCATCGTTCGCGGCCCTAACGTGCCGGCCAACAGTTGGTGCCACTCGCCAGTGGTCGGCTACGACTTTCTTCCCACATTCGCCGAGTGGGCAGGTGTCCCCGTGAAATCGCTGCCGCAAGGTATCGAAGGCGGCAGTTTTGCTCCGCTGCTCCGTCCCGGCGGAGTCGCGGGAACCGTGCGGCGTCCGCGCGAGGAACTGGTGTTTCATTTTCCGCACTATCAGAGCAACGACGGTCCGCATTCCGCGATTCGCGTTGGTTCGATGAAACTAATCTATTTCTACGAGACCGGAACGTCGTCGCTCTTCGATTTGTCGCGCGACATCGGAGAGCGAACCGACCTGGCCGCCGAGTCGCCGCAGGAGGCGCTTCGCTTGCGCCGACAACTTGAACAATACTTGGCAGCCGTGAACGCCCAACTGCCCACACCTAACCCTCAATTCGACCCTGCCAACCCGGCGGCGCCGCAGCGTAAAAAAATGGGTGGCAATAAAGGGAAGAAAAAGAACGAACGAAAGGATGCGACATGAACCGCTTCCGTCCGGGTCTGATCCTCGGTAGCCTTGCCCTGGCCCCATGGTTGCTCGAATTAATGGCCTTTTTTTCGAGCGACCCGGCGGTGCTCGGACTCGCGACAGCGCATGCCCATCCTGGCCATAGCCATAGCTACTTCCGCCGTCCGGTTTATGGTCCGGAAAAACCAGGCCCCGCGAAAACAGCCAGCGAGCCGGCTGTCGTCGATAGCCAAACCTTGTTGCAATGGCTCGTGGCCGAGCCGACTCGATCGACAGACTGGATCGCTTACGCGGCCGCCGCTTCTGGGATCCCTCGCCCCGCCATTCCGACCGGACTGGCTGGCGACACGTTAGACCGCGCCTTCGCGCCGTTCGTCCAGAAGAAAGAGGTTTCAGTCCGACGCGATAACACGTACTTCTATGTGGAATCGAAAGGCTTTCCCAATCATCCGATGATGGTCGGCATTCGTGCTTGGCAACAACAAGTGCCGTTGCCCCAGCCTTACCAAGGCGAAAACGCTTGGCGGATTCCAATCCAGCCAGTGCCCGCGAAAGAGCCGGCGATGGCGAAAGACCGCTTTCTTCGCGGCGCCATCGCGTTGGCTGTCAACGGAGTGCCGATCTTCAATCCTTTCAATAACCGGGGCGAAGACGCCTACCTGATCGGCGAACTCGATGAATACGGCGGCCACTGTGGCCGGGCCGACGACTATCATTATCATATCGCGCCAGTCCATCTCGAAAAGCAGATCGGGAAAGGGGCGGTCATCGCGTACGCGCTCGATGGCTATCCCATCTATGGCTACACCGAACCCGATGGCTCGAAGCCGGTGGGACTTGACAAACTAAATGGCCATCGCGACGCCCAAGGCAACTACCACTACCACGCGTCGCCCACCTACCCGTACCTCAATGGCGGCTTCTACGGCGAAGTGGTCGAACGCGAGGGACAAGTGGACCCGCAACCGCGGGCCCAGGGGGTGCGTGAAGCGCTGCCTCCGCTCCGCGGTGCTCGCATTGTCGGCTTCGTCGCCGTCCAGCCAAACAGTTACCGTTTGACCTACGACATCGACGGTCGTCAAGGCAAAGTCGAGTACACACTCAATGCCAACGGCTCGGTCGCCTTCACCTTCACCGACCCGAACGGCCAAACACAATCCGAACTGGCAACTCCTCGCCGCCGTGGCCCCGGTGGCAAACCAGATGGAAAGCCAGAGGGAAAGCCCGATCGTAAACCTGACGGCAAGCCGGAACGCAAACCTGACGGCAAACCGGATCGCAAACCTGATGGAAAACCTGATGGAAAACCGGAGCGTAGGCCAGGAGGCAAACCGGAGGGGAAGATGGACGGCAAGCCGGATCGTCAGGGCGGCAAGCCGGAGGGCAAGCCGCAAGATCGGCCGGGGGAAAGACCGGCAGGGCCGCCAGGCAATGGCCGGCCAATGGCTCAGGCGTCCGAAACGAAGCCTGCGGGCGCGGGGCTCACGGTTTCGATACCCGGGTTAGCGATCGGCCAGAAACTACCGATCGACCACACATGTGATGGAGCCGGTGTATCGCCGCCAGTCGCCTGGACTGCCGGTCCCGAAGGCACGAAGGCTTATGCGCTGTCGCTTTGGCACCAAACGCCCGACGGGCTAAAGTCTTACTGGGTTGTTCATGACATTCCAGCGAGCGTCCGACAATTACCCAAAGATTCGCGGTCCATCGGCCGCTTGGGTATCAACGATAAACGCAAAGCGACTTACGATCCGATGTGTTCCAAGGGTCCCGGACCAAAGACTTACCACATTACGGTCTACGCGCTATCGCGAAGTCCCGAGTTGCCCGCCGGCGGCGCGACCCGCGTCCAACTGCTGGATGCCATCCAAACGATCACTCTTGCCCAGGGCACCGTGGACTTTGTCTACGAACGGGGCGCAAGCGCCCCGCGGTGAAAAGGAAAATCGCAATGACGATGAAACCGTCACATTCCGGGGACCGCGGCTGCTGCAGCCCGGTCCTCCGCGGCGATTGCCGCCGGCCGACTCCACAGTTGCGGGCACGCGGCACACGATGGTGGTCCGCAGGCATAGCTGCCATCGCACTTTTGGCCATTTACAGCGTACCCGTCGTCGCCCCGCGAGCGGCCGGCAATGCTTCCGGGGCTGAGCGAAAACCTAACGTCGTGTTTCCCGAAAACATCGGTTTCGGCAAAGACGCGTACCAAGATGATCGCGGCAACTATCTCAGCGATCGGCTCGCCGACGAAGTCTTGAAATTCATGGAACAGCAGCGCGAGCAGCCATTCTTTGTCTATCTGGCCGATCACGCGGTTCACGCTCCTTACGATCCCAAGCCCGATTTGCTCGCCAAGTACGAACGGAAATTGGGCGGCGCGCCTGCCACCGACAACTCGTCTCCTCGGTCGGGGCAGGACAGCGACGCTCGAAGCGGATCGACGGAACGACGCATCGCCGGCGAAGAGCAACGACAGGGCCAAGGGCCGCGTCCAGGTCAGGGGCAAGCAAAAGGGCAAGGACAGGGACAGGGACAGGGACAGGGGCCGGGACAGGGACAAGGTAGAGGTCAGGGC
>CAIXSC010000645.1 GCA_903921945.1 uncultured Planctomycetaceae bacterium | reverse complement strand
GTGGTTTGAGCGGAAGCCTCGTGTATGGCGATGAGATGCGTCAGCTTCGAACCTGGCACGATGATCCGCATCGCGAGAAGGCCAAGGATGATTTTGGCTTGTCGGCATGGTGTCGAGCTGATGACCTTGTCGAGGCCCAGCTTACGAATGGTGCCCAGCACGGCGGCGACATGTCCGTGCGGCAGGCTTCGTATGACATCCATTCCGGCGTTCGAGGCTTCAACTGGACCATCGCTTCGCAGTCTTCTCCGGATCAGCTCGATCAGGTCTGGCGGTAGGCAAGTCAGAGAAGCAATAGTCTGATTCTTTACCTTGCCTCCCTCGCGGTAGGTGTGACGCAGGAGGTGGGAGACATAGGTCTTCCCCTTCACCACGCGTGTTACGGTCGCGACATGGACTTTGGGCCTTTGTGGGTTGCTCATAGGGCGAGTTGCACGCGCGAACGATCGCTAGCGCGACCTCCACAGCGGTGTAGTTTCTGTTTTCTGTGTTTGTTTGGATATCCAGCAGACGAGACGCGATAATAGGCAAAAAAAGCACACGTCTGTCTAATATTTAAATACGAAAGGTCCCAGAATTCGCGGTTCGCAGCTTGGATTCCAGCGAGAACCTGCTCCAATCCCTAAAACGTTCGGTTTAAGCCATTCGCCCATGCCTCTTAAGGCCGGCGCCAAACGGCGCCGGCCACTATTCATCCAGTCGTACCAGCCATGGTCGCGAGTCCCGTTATATGTCGCGCATGCTGAATAAACATATTGGAACAGGGTTTTGACCAATGAGCCGCTAGAGCGAAAAGACACTGGTGTCAATCCACTCATTCTTGATCAACGACCACCAGTCGATCGCCAACTGTTTCGTTACGTACTCGTAGGGGATCCATCCATAGCCCTGCATCCCCCACCCTGTTCCCCACGAGTTTCGAATGAGCAGCGCCCCGGTCCGCTCGACGCCGTCGTTCGAATTTTTGATAGTGACCGTATCATCATAGCCTACGGCGACGACAGCATGGCCTCCCAGGATGTTTTCATGATTGGATGGATATGGAATTTTTCCAGTCGCATTCGCTTGGGATATCGACGAGTACACCGTAAAGCCAAACATGGAGGGAAGCCCCGCCGCCAAGTTGGATTTAATCCGCGCGAGCAGTGCGTTCGAAGTAATGCCCGGCGGGTCAAGTCGATAGTATTGGATCGCCTGATAGTTCTGGGCGAACGCATAGCAAAAGGCGCTGGGCTCCTGCTCGAACTTCGCGATGTCATACTTCCAATACGACTCTGGAGGCACGCCAAACAGCACCATCGCCTTCATGGTGTCCCGCAAGTACGCGCCAGTGTCTCCTGTCCAACCTAAAAGATTGCGGGTTACCTTGTACAAGAACAGGCGGGACGCATCGAGATGCCTGCCGAATGCTCGTCGTTCGAAGTACTCGACGAGACCTACGCCAGCATTGGCCGTGCAGGACCCGAGGTTCAATTGGTCCTCGATCGGCGAGCACCATTGTCGGAGATCGGCGGATGCGGGCAAGGAAAGCCTTCCGGGGTTCGCGACTCCCACAGACTTCAGCAAGGCATGGACAGCTTTCGTTTCGTCCGAGTAATCGCGAAAGTCGGGTAGATCAGGCAGCCAGCCGAGCGAGCATGTCTCGTTCATCAATGGAACTCCTTGAGCGGGGACACAGTAGAAAACCGTCAATCCATGAAAACACCGAGCGCATCTGGCGAGGCCGTCACAGCATGATTCCCGGCAATCGGCATCACTGTGTTCGGCGGCCGCAACATGGTAATGGCGGGATTAGCGTCCGGATTGCCAATCCCCTCCACGACGCGTACTGTCGCACAACGCCCTCCACGGTGCAATCAGTTGTTGCACAATTCACTCCATTGGTGATCATAACGCCCTCAAACGCACTTGGGTGGCAGACTCTCGGTATGGCGGAAGTCGCCGGGGTGGCTGTTGGACTGCAGGGAGATTGTGCCGCCGCAGACCATTTTGCCGCCGCAGGTTTTGGTCAGTTCGCGGACATGCGGTTTGCGGTCGTCCCATTGCAGCTGTTAGTTTTCCAACACGACTTCGCCATCGAGCCAGTGCCAAATCGTCTCGCCGCCCAGGACTACGGCCTCAGCGGTCGTCATGGTTGGGCTTTGACTCGAGTTCGATCCGTGGCGCATAACCAGTTCGTCGTTCATCACTATGTTCGTCAGCGGTGTGCCAAGATTAGCCACGATTTGCGTGCCTGCGCTGGACCCGCCAGGTAACTGTACCTCGATCGACGCTAGAGAATCCTGGTCGCGGCTCATCCGTTTCGGAGCCTTGTCGCGCACCAATATGCCGCTATTTCGAACCGCCCAGCTCGGTCCGCTCCGCACGTCCGCGCCAGTAAACCAATACTCGACACCTTGCCGAAAACGCGAATCCAAATCATCGTAAAACCGGGGACTAAAGTGTCTGATTACGATCGTATTTGGCGTAGGTGATTTTCAACATGCCATTCTCGACGCGAAACGTGTCGCCAAAGCCATCGTTCCATTCGTAACCGCGACTCTTGGACATTCTGTTAGCCAAAAGTCGATGACCCGAGAATCAAACCACAAAATAAAAACGACCGGTCTAGCCATCGATTTCCTGGATCAAATCGCCTTCAACAAGCGTCGCCACACGGACAGTTCCGCGCGGGTTGTCGGCCGTCCGCTGCAGTGGCTAGGGCGGAGCGATGGTCACCGCCACGCTCTGGCGTTCACAGTCCTCCCGGAGAATCCAGTGGGAAACCACTGTCCGCGCCGCTCGACGCTGTTCAAGGCGTGGTTTGGATTGTTACCCCAAGGTGATGGTCGAACTGGATTGGCAGCAGCACGAGCAGCCAGCCCCAATGCGCCTCGACGGCACTGACCGCCCCAGGGCAGAAGCCCCGCGTTCCGCGACATTTGGGTAGTGGTTGCCTGACAGGCCACCATCGTCGATCGCGTGTACCGACGACTCAACCCGCGTTGGTGCGGAGTGACGCGTCGGTTGGTTTTGATTTCCCGCGTACCCAGGCACGCCAACTGAGCCAGCCGCCAAATCCCGCGATTAGCAGCAGAACGATGACGAAGATGGCGAGGGACTTTCGTCGGATCGATTCGACTCGAGCCCGGTATGCACCTGGCACCGACTGCGCCGCAAGCTTCGGCGCGGGAGTGGCCACATACCCGTCCCAAAAATCTGGGTCGGTGTCCGGGTGCCGCTCGGTCTTCAATCGCCCCAACATGAATTCGGTCCGAGCCACGTGCCAAGCGTCCGCTTCCGCTCTCAGGCGAGCGAACTCGCCGTCCAGCAGCAGTTCCGGCTTGTCAAAGTCCGGCGCGGGCAACATGGCCTTGAGGGACTTGCCAGTCGGCGCCCCGGGCAGAATCGACCGTCGCCCCGAATCGATCAGTTCCCGGCATCGAAGCCACGCGAAGTAGGCCAGCGTGTTCCGCCCACCTTCGCGTCCACGTTCGAAACCGATGGAGTCGCGTTGCAGGGCGACGTTTAGCGCGTGAAACACATCGACGCTTTCCCAGGCATTGCCGAGCACGACGAGTCCGGCCAGCCCCTGCACAGCCTCGCGCGCTTCGCCCGGCTCCGTATTCTCTCCATAGATATCCTGGAAACTCCAACCAAGCAGATTTGGCAACTCATCCCGCGTTTGTTTTTCAGACGCTGACATCTCCCAGGGCTGCAAAATCCAGTCAAGTATCCGAAGCTGGTATTTTTCGCGCCCGAAGTGCGCCCCGGGATTGATCGCGATCGCCCCGGCGATGTGCCGGCGAGCATCCTCGACTTCCGCCAGTTTCGTGCGATCGGCCCCGTTTCGGAACCAACGGTGGACAATGAATGTTCCTAGATTCGCGTGGTAACGGTAGAGCTGCTCCCGGCGTTCCGATTCTGGCAGCTCCCTGGTTTCCATCTGACGCCGCTTTTGTTCCATCCACGACACGGCCTCGTCGCTGCGTCCCAAACGGTCGCACGCCACGCCGGCGTCGTCGTACGCGGCGAGTTCCTCCGGGTGGTCCTGCAAGCGTTCGCGGACACGAGTCAGCCGCATTTCGTAATACAGCGGCGGATTTCGCTCGAAGCGGCCTGTGAGAACGGCAACGACCTCTGGGATGCCAATCGCTTCGTCTTGCGGCGTATCGCGATCCCAGAGGCAGGCCAACGCAGTGCTCGCCAAAACCAGGACCAAGGTCGTTGCCAACACAAGAGAACGATGCATAGCAAACCTCCTAAACAAAGTCTGTTCCAACATCGGTCATGGTACAGCCGCGGTCACCAACAGGCACCCGCTTCGAACACCGCGCCAGCAGACCGTCACCCGCCAGACAGAGTTCGACTGCCGATCGCTCAACGCTGTTCGTCCGCCAAAACCGCGAGTCTATCCCGACGAATCAATCATTCCATACCATCACTTCCGAAACGCCGCTGCGTGACTTGCCGCGATGCGTGAAGACGATGCGGGCTTTCGAGGATTTCACGGGATCAAAACGAGCCTGGTTCCATTGGCTACCCACTGGCTGTTCGGGCGAGTTCTGGACGTTGCCAACATCCCGCCATTCGGTGCCAGTCCAGTGCTGGATCAGATACGAGGTCGGAGGCTGAACCCCGCCGCGATCGTCGTAGATGGCAAGTTCCACTCGGCGGAATTCGACCTCGCGGCCGAAGTCGATCTCCAACCAATCGGTCTCCGACTTCGATTCATAGCTGGTCCAGCGATTCATCGGCGAGGGTAGGAACACCGTCTTGCCATCGATGGCGCTGGACGGCTTGCCTCCGAAACGGTCCGAGAACGACGCCGTCGCTTTGGGAAAACCGTCGGGCCTCGGGTTGTAGGCCAGGTTGCCAGCCGGCGGCGGCGCTGGCTCCAGCGGCAAGAGAACGTCGCCCCAAGCTTCGATCTCTGTGAGACCCGACTTGCCACCCAGACGATGATGCAGGGTGACTCGCAGCTTCGCGACTTCGATCGGATTGAACTTCACCACGTTGGCGCGGTGTCCTTGCGGATTGTCGAGCACCTCGCTTTGCGACTTGATCGGACGCCAGTCGCTGTCGATCCACGCCTCCAACTCGATCCGCTGAGGAGCACGCACGGCCGCCTCTTTCTCGCCGCTGTCGTCGAGCGGGTAGAACTTCACGGTGTGAATCGTCCGCTTGACTCCGAAGTCGACGACGACCCAATCGCGTTCGTTGGGCGAACCTTCGCACGTCCAGCGATTGGGCGGATGCGGCACGTACCAGAAATTGCCGTCGTTCAGCTTGCCAATCGACGTCTTGGGCGATGAGTACGACGCGGTCAGTCGCGGAAAGTAGGTGCCGTCGTTGTTCACGACAGAATTCGTGAGCGTGACGCGGGGATCGCGCACCGCGGTTGCGCGACCGGTCGGGCGAGCGACCGCGTGCTCGATCGTAAGCCGTACGAGTTTGTCCGATTTCCCTACCTCACGGCCATCGACCAGCACATGCAGGCCGGCTCCAAGTTTGTATCGTGCTCCGGTTTTGTCCCAGATCAGGCTGACGCGATGACCGCAATACGGAACATCGTCGAGAGCAAAGTAGTCCCAATCGGCCGGCGCGAGCGGATTCACTTCGAGCGTTTCATCGTCGCGGGGAGTCAACCCGACCAGTCCCGTGATGACCAGATCGCAATAGCCCGAATGGAAATAGTGTTCCGAGTGGTTATAGCCGTCGTGGCCTTCGAAAGATCCGGTGTCGGGATGGAGTGCTTCGGCCAGATACGGCTTGCCGTTCTTGCGGTGCGAGCGAGCATAGATTCGCAGTAGCTTTAGATAATCCGATGGCGTGAGATCGGCGCCGCCCCGTTGCAAGACATTCGACATCGCCCTGAGCGTCTGCGTTGTGGCATACGGCCATGATTGACCGCTCCACCAGCAGCACGAGTTCTTGAGCAGGAACATCGGGTCGTTCCGCTCGACCGTCGATGGTCCGAAGTCGGAATAGAAGCCGTCCCGGTCCATCAACTTCCGCCAGGCGGAATCGTACCCCTTTCCGGGTTCGATCATGTTGAACTGCCACGGCACATAGCCAATCAACTCGCGGCCGTGTGGATCACCAGCGAATTGGCCCGTTTCATACGTCTTGGTCAGTGCCCGGATCTTGTGACCGTCGCGTTCTTCGTCGTTCTTGAAGACGGGGAAGAAGAATTGCCGTTTGTCGTCCCACAGCAACTTCAACATCGTCGTCTTGAGAGAGTCGGCCCTTTTCTCAAACCGCTCGGCGATATCGGCTTTGCCTGCTAGTCGCGCGATCCTCGCGATCGCCATCGCATCGGCCCACATGTAGGCGTTGAACGAGGGACGATAGCTCGGAGCACCACGCAGGATATCCTTCGTTTGACGGCTGTTGATGTTGAATTCCATGCCGTCGTCGTGGCCGGTTTGCCAGAACAAGCCCACCTCGGGCACGAAGTGCCGCTGCTCCCAGCCCTGGTAGTTCTTGACGAGGTCCGGCAGCAGATCGATCACCAAGGCATCGTCGGGATGAACCTGATTCACAGCCCAGACAGAATCCGCC
>CAIXSC010000644.1 GCA_903921945.1 uncultured Planctomycetaceae bacterium | reverse complement strand
CCCACACACGGCACTCGCTTGGCGAGTTTCCGCTTGGGTCTAATTCACCCTTCCGCTTGCCCCACTCCCCAGGCGACTCCATCCGTTCGGAGGCAATCCCGCCAGACTCCGCGTGGCATTCGGCGCCGTCCTCGGCCACGATCCGCAAACTCCCCCTGGCGAACCGCGCCTCGCAGGCTTGGTCGCGCGTCGTGGAAATGAACACGACGCGGTCGGATTCCACTGCGGGCGAGCCCGGACCGATGCGTTCCAGTACAAGGCGTTCTGGTACAAGGCGTTCCGGAACAAGACCTTCCGGAACAAGGCCTTCCGGAACACGGCGCCCCGGCGAGAGGCGTTCCGGCAAAAGGCGTTCGGGAGCAAGGCGCCAGGTATTTCCGAGCCAATCAGGCGGTCCGCCCAGTCGACAAGCCGCATCGAAGCGAAAGCCGACGCGATCGGCCAGCGGTTCCACGCTGAGCGACCAGTGGCTACGGCCCGCCATGCCCACGAGCAGCGCGACTTGGCCTGCCGCGCCGCGCGACTCAATCAAGAACTGCTGCAGGGGTGGCGACGCGGGCCACACATCGCTCGATGCTCCCTCGCGGGACTCCAGGAGCGCCACGAACTCGCCGGCAACCGCATCGAACCATTCAACGGTTTGATGCACGCGATCGTCGCGGCGGACGAACCGCAACCGCAGTCGACCGCCATCCGCGGCCGCGCGGGAAATCAACCATTCATCGCCTGCCATGCCGTTTCGAGCTCCTGCTCAGCCGGCACGCGCGAGCGTCCGGTTTTTTGGGCTACTTCTTCCGTCGTTCGCGCGCGTACCGGACCAAGCAACCCCGGCCCACGGTTTCCGTGACCGCTGGCGTTTTTCCTTCCAGCACCGCGGTGACAGCGTCTTCCACATAGCGCACCTTGACGTTCGCGGGATCGGTACTGTCGTCGAGCGCTCCCATGTAGACAATGCGCCGGTTCTTATCGAGCACGAAGAATTCGGGGGTCACGGTCGCGCCGTACGCCTTGGCGATCTGCTGCGAGTCATCGCGGACGTAGGCGAAGTTGAACTTCTGCGCGTCGGCCCGCTCTTTCATCTTCGGCAATTGATCGTCGGCGACTTGGTTGGCGTTGATCGCGATCACAGCCGCCTTTCCGGTCGCGCCAAGTTTTTCCGCGAGTGCCTTGACGCGGGCTTCGTAGTCGACCGCGGTGGGACAGCTATTGCACGTGAAAACCACCACCACCGCTTCCCGGCCAGCGAACTCGGACAAGCTATGCGTCTTGCCGTCGGCGCCAGGCAAGTCCCGGAAGTCAGGAGCGGCGTCACCGATGCTGCGCGTCGGATTGTATTTACCCGCGAACGCCATGGGCGTATCCATCGCGCCCCACATGGTCGCGGCGAACGCAAGCGCGAACGATAACACGAATGACTGCGAGAATGACAGCGCGATTGACAGCAAACGCAGCGGCGCGAAGCGATACGCCGCCGGTCGGTGGGGATTTGGCGGTGAGGCGAATGGGGCGAGTGTCATGGCGACTCCTTGGGAAGGTTGTTTTTCGCGCCATCCTTGATCCACTTTTCCAGATCGCGGATGACATCGTCGTCCAGCTTGCCACGGGGCGGCATTTTGTAATCGTCTTCGGTATAGCGAATCGCGCGGATCAAGAAGCTGGCGTCGACGTCGCCCGGCACGACCGCCGGTCCGTTGGCTCCGCCTTTGGCGAGCGCCGCCTGGGAATCGAGCAACAAGTCGCCTTTGACTTCGTCGGCCTTCCGCGAATGGCATTCGAAGCAGTGTTCTTTGAGCACCGGTTCGACCTTCTTGCGGAAGAAATCGATCTTCGCCGCGTCGCTGTCTTCGCTCTGAACGCGCGGCGTGACGGCTCCGAACACCGCCAAGGTCGCGACGGCCAGGACCCAACGAACGCACGAAGCCACGCGGTTCGAGCCAGCGATGCGATCAACGCCAGCGACGCCATCAACGCCAGAGACGCGATCAACGCCATCAACGCCATCAACGCCATCGACAGACAAACGGTTCACGATTACGGCTCCTCAGCGGAGGATGGCGGGAAGTGG
>CAIXSC010000643.1 GCA_903921945.1 uncultured Planctomycetaceae bacterium | reverse complement strand
GACGTTCGACGGCGTCGAATTCTGGAAGCAGTTCGCGAACGAGTTCGTGATGCGGAACCCCGGTTTTTGGTGGCCGCACTTTGTGCTGGGTATGTTGCTCGCCGAGTTCACCCGACATGCGAACCAACCCGCCTTGGCCGGCTCGCGGTCCGCGTCTGATCGGGTGTCTGATCAGGCGTCTGATCGGGCATCTGATCGGGTGTCTGATCGGGTGTCTGATCGGGTGTCGGGTTCGGTGGCCGCAGCATGGGTTCGATGGTTTTCCATCGGAGACGTCAGCGTGATCGTCCTGGCCGCGATTTTGGCGGCTCCGGAATCGATTTGGTCCGAATGGCTGGGGCTACCGGCGCACTGGCTGCGATTGATGTTGCGGCACGGGTTGTTGGCACCGTTGTTTCTCGCGCTGGTTGGCGATCTGGCGGCCGGTCGCGGCATCATGGCTCGGCTGTTCGATCGGCGTTGGTTGGCGAAGTTGGGCGATGCGAGTTTTTCGCTGTTCATGTGGCAGCTTCCAATGATCGCCTTCAGCCCGCTATGGAAGTGGCTTACCAACGAGGCGCTGGGGCGGATGGGGCTCAGCGAGCCATCACAGCGCTCAGTCAGTGCCATTGCCTCGTTCGCGTTATTGCTTACCGCCACAACGTTGGTCGCGCTCGGCAGCGCCTCGGTGGAACGCCGGGTCACGCGTTGGCTGCGCTCATGAGCATCTCGCGGCGCGCTGCTGTCCATGGCGCTGAAACGCGTCAATGTCGTTAATGGCGAGATGATTCGCAGGAACGGCGCATTCAGAAAAACCGTCACGACCGGCAATGATGTTCCTGATGGACGGGTGGGGCGAGTTGTCGAGCGATTCGCAAGCAATTCGGTCGGATGTCACCCTGGCTCTGGACGATTTCCCCTGTCGGGCGTTCGCATGGAATGTGATAGCCCGGCTATGGCGAATTATCCCGACGGAACGGGTGATGATCATGAGACGCCTGTTATGGGCTGCGGCTGTGTGCTGGTCGATCGCGGTTTCCGCGTTCAATGTTCCGGCTGTACGCGCGAACGAGAACTGGGTCGAGCAAGACGAAACGGAGGCTCTGACCCAAGACTTGGGACCGGAGTCCGCGAATCGTTTCTCCCGCTCGCGTTACCTGCGGGCTGAGACTGTCATGTTGGGCTTTTGGCAGGCGGCAGCGGACCAGTCGATTGTGATCCGGACGTTGGATGAAAACGACGATTATCCCGGCCCCACGCTCCTCACCGCCCACGATGTCACTCTTGGCCTGCAAGCCGGTCCGCAGATCACCTTTGGGGTTGTCGACGAGTTTGGCGATGGCTGGGAGACACGTTACTTCAGTCTCTTAGGAGGCCGGAAGCAAGCGGTGGCAACAGGTGTCAACAATGTCGCGTTGCCTGGCGATCTCGGTCTCGCATCGATCGACTTCTTTGGTGTCGAGCAAATCGGAGTCGATGCCACCGGGGATCTGCACAGCATCGAATTGAACCGCTGCCGCGATTGGGGCGGATTCACGTTTCTCGCCGGCGTTCGCTATCTCCGACTTTACGACCGGATGACGTTCACCTCGGATGACACCGAGACGGACACGTTCGCGGTGTACGATCTGAAGACGGCCAATAACCTGTTTGGCGCCCAGCTCGGCGTTCGCCATGGTGCTGACGTCGGACGGTTTCGCTGGCAGGTCGACGCGAAGGCGGGTCTCTATGGCAACGCCGCGACCCACTCTCAAGTTGTGGTCGATTTCCCCAACCCCGATCCACCGTTTTTCTTGCGCGAATGGTGCCCGCGCTCACGCGGCGGAGCCGCCTTCATCGGCGAGCTGGAATTTGGACTGTCCTACGCGATCACCGACAACTGGAGTGCTCGCGCAGGCTACCGCATGTTGTGGGTGGAAGGTGTCGGCCTGTCCGCCAACCAGTTGAATTTCAACGATGTGGCAAGCTCGGAAATCGGACTCTCCATCGCCGGAGGCATCCTGATGCACGGTGCCTCCGTGGGCCTGGAACTCCATTGGTAGTTCCGTTTACCAGGACCAGCGATTCACGCTTACCGGTTTCTGGGGCCATGGCCGCGCTTCGCCCGCGGTTTGGCTCCGCTCGCCGCTGCGACCTCGCTCGTCACTGCGACCTCGGTCGCCACCGCGATTCTGTTCTCCGGTGCGACCACGTTCACTGCTGCGATTCTGTTCGCCGCCAGCGCGGCTCTGCTCGCCGCTCGCACGACTTCGTTCGCCGGTTCCGCGGCTTGCATGGGCGTCACGGGGTCCGCTGACGCGAGCACCGCGATGACTGCGCGCGCCGCCTTCGCTTCGTCCCGAGCCTGTCGATCGGCCGGCGTGTTCCGTTCGTCGAACTTGACCGTTTCGTCGCGCGGAAGCATCGCCTTGTTCCCGCGAGCTGGAACCGCTGGACGGGGCGTTGGATCGCCGAGTGGCGGTCGTGTCGTCAGCCGGATCGGCGGGCGGCAGCGAGTAATTGCGAACCGCGATACGGACTCGCGTCAACCGTTCGATCTGTTTGAGGAATTCGCGTTCCTCGCCGCTGCAGAGTGAAATCGCCGATCCCTCGGCGCCCGCTCGACCGGTGCGGCCGATGCGATGGACGTACGTTTCGGGAACGTTCGGCAGGTCGTAATTGACGACGTGCGCGATTTGGTCGATATCGAGTCCGCGGGCGGCGATGTCCGTGGCGACCAACACCGGAGGCCGCTCGGACTTGAATTCCGCCAGCACCCGCAACCGGGCATTCTGGCTCTTGTTGCCGTGGATGGCGGCCGCTCGCACGCCGGCCCGTTCGAGGCATCGCACCACTTTGTCGGCGCCGTGTTTGGTTCGCGTGAACACCAAAGTTCGGCCGGTGCCCTGTTCCCGCAGGAATTGGGCAAGCAATCGCGGTTTGTCCCGTGTTTCCACCATGTACACCGATTGCTCGACCAGTGCGGCGGGCGTGGCGACCGGCGCGACTTGCACGGACACGGGGTTGCGCAGCCATTGGTCGGCCAAGCGGCGGATCTCTGGCGGCATGGTCGCGGAGAACATCAAGGTTTGGCGTTCCCGCGGCACGTTGGCCACGATCCGTTTGAGGTCCGGCAGAAAGCCCATATCGAGCATCTGATCCGCTTCATCCAAGATCAACACTTCGATCGCGGACAGCCGGATGTAGCCTTGCTGCATCAGATCGAGCAGCCGGCCAGGCGTGGCGACTAGGATGTCCACCCCTTCGCGCAGCGCGAGCACCTGCCGTCCCTGACCCACACCGCCGTAAATCACGGTTTGACGCAATCCGGTGTGACGGCCGTAAACGTCGAAGCTTTCGCCGATTTGCGCCGCCAGTTCGCGAGTGGGTGCGAGGACCAGGGCGCGGATGGCCCGCCGCATAACCGGCGGACGTCCATTCAAAGTCGCCGGTCCGCCCGGGCGGACACGGTCGGCATTCCGACTGCCATGGGCCGCGATCGACGGCCGATGCGTTTTCGGTTCGGCCGCGAAGACGCCGTTGTCATTCGCCGCTGGCGGCGTGTACGCGGGCGACTCTAGCATCCGCTGTAACGTTGGCAGGGCGAACGCGGCCGTTTTGCCGGTGCCCGTTTGCGCGCAGCCCAGCAAGTCGCGGCCCGTCAACACATGCGGGATCGCCTGGACCTGGATCGGCGTGGGCGTATGGTAACCCTCTTGCTCGATGGCCTTCAGCAGATTCCCGTTCAATTGCAAATTCTCGAACTTCATTCCCAACAATTCCCGAATACGAGCACGTCCGCGCGCGGGACCGCGGGCGGACAATTGCGTGGCTCGAACAGCGGCAAACACTGCCGGCGTTCTTCATCGCGGAGCGGGCGTGCAGGGACGCGCGTCAACCACGGGCGACTGTCGCCGCCACGCCAGGAGCAAGAAAACCATCACGGTCGAACGAAGAAGCCGGACCTGTCGTTCCGCCTATCGCGAGTCCAATCCCTCATGGATCGCCCGCGTCGGAAGTCCGGTGCCGCTATGATCGAAAGCTGATGACCAGAACAAAACCGCGTCGCTGCGCCGCTCCGGCCTTTCCCGCCAGGAGCATGCTTTCTCGGACGGTCGGGGAACCCAAGGGACCCCGAATCGCCACCGGGCTCGCGATCCGAAAACCTTTCCGGATCGATGTTCGAGCCAACACGGTGCTGTCTGTCTCGCACCTCTTTGTTACAGGAAGTGTAGCACCAGGACGCGATCGGTCAAGGCGAACGCGCCGACGTACCACCCGGAGTCGCTACGGACCGTTTGGCCCATCCACCGCTTGTGGTATCGTGCGAGACGAAGATAGGAGTCGCTCGACTCGAAGGAAGCACGGCTTGCGACGCTCAGGTTGCCAACTGGCCCAGGATGCCGATTGATGGATGCCCGCGAACATACCGATGTGGCCTGCACGCTCTGCGGCTGCGTGTGTGACGATTTGGAAGTCACCGTCGCCGACGATCGCGTGGCCCGCGTCAAAAACGCCTGTCGCATGGCCGAGCCTTGGTTCTTGCGGCTCAACACCCACAACCCGCCGGTCGCTCGCGTGAACGGCCAGCCCGTGCCGCTCGACAAGGCCATCGACCGCGCCGCCGCCATCCTTCGCGCGGCCCGAGCGCCGCTGATCTACGGTCTCTCTCGCAGCAGCACGCCCGGCCAGCGAGCCGCCATACAGCTCGCGGACCGCGTGGGCGCCACCGTCGATACCACCGCCTCCCGCTGCCACGGACCGTCGATCATCGCCCTGCAAGAAGCTGGCGAGAGCACATGCAGCCTCGGCGAGGCGCGTAATCGCGCCGACCTCGTGATCTACTGGGGTTCCAATCCAGTTCACAGCCATCCCCGCCACCTTGAACGCTACAGTGGCTGGAACCGAGAAGGGGCCGCGAACAAGCATCTGGCGGTCATCGACGTCGAACGATCAGCGACCGCCGAACTGGCGGACACATTTCTGCAAGTCGCGCCGGGCCGCGATTTCGAGCTGCTCGCCGCCCTCCGCTGTCTTGTGCTCGGTATTCGCCTGGATCGCGATCCGGACTGTGGAATTCCGCTGGAACGATTGGCGGCGTTCGCCGAGCGTATGCGGAGCTGCCACTGTGGAGTCGTGTTTTTCGGACTGGGCCTCAGTCGCGGCCGCACCGGTCATCGGGACGTCGAATCGCTGCTCCGCCTCGTCACCGACCTGAACAGCCACACCCGCTTCTATGCTCGCCGCATGCGGGTGCTGGGCGATGTGGCCGGCGCCGACAGCGTGCTGTGTTGGCAAACCGGCTACCCGTTCAGCGTGAACCTGGCGCGCGGCTATCCGCGGTACAACCCGGGGGAATACTCGGTGAACGATGTGCTGCGTCGCGGCGAGGTTGATGCGTGTGTGCTGGTCGGGAGCGAAAGCGTCGCTCAACTGGAACCGCGGGCCATCGCGCGCTTGCGGACACTGCCCGTGATTACGCTCGACTATCCCGGAAACGACTCGCCGTGGCCCGGCGAAGTCGCCTTCACCACCGCCATCTACGGCGTCCACGAACCGGGCACGGCGTACCGCATGGATGAAGTTCCGATCCCGCTCCGCCACTTCCTCGCCACCTCCTACCCGAGCGACCACGCCGTTCTCCAGGCGATCGAAGCCCGCATGCTCGCGACGGACAAGATGTCCGTCGTACAAACGGGACGGCCGTGAGCCACCGGGCCGGATCGAGATTGCCCTTCTT
>CAIXSC010000642.1 GCA_903921945.1 uncultured Planctomycetaceae bacterium | reverse complement strand
TAAATGCGAGTACAACAGTTCCATGCCGGCCGCCGTGGCCGTGAACGCTTGCCCGCAACGCGGACAGATTTTGACTTTCATCTGGGACTCCTGGCCATCCTCCGCCCGTGGCGTTCGCCAATCCAAAAACTGGAACTTCGTCCTGGAATCGTTGTCGGCTTCGGAACCAGCGAACAGTCGGCGTTCCGAAAACATGTTAGGTTTGCGGCGCCGGGCACCGGGTGAAACAACCATGCGACCGGACTTGATCGCGGCCCTCATCGTCACCTTCCCCGGCAGCTCGACGGCAGGCCTGAGCGCTTTCGGCGCCGGTGGTTCGACGCAGAGCCAAGCGAACGCGGCCGTCAAGCCGTTCACGGCTCCGGCTCCGGCCACATTCGTCCCGTGTTTGAGGCACCCGTTCAGGGTGTCCACCGTTGATTTCGAAAGCCTGCGATGTGGTCGCGAGCGACTGTGGCCACACCCGCGGTCCTCACACAATGCCAGCCCGGATTATCACGACCCTCCAGGAAAGGGTGTAGTAGACGGGTGATGTCCACGCGGAATCTGGCGTTTTGGGCTTGTGGCAACGGAACGGATCAGCCACGACACGTAACCCAAGTCGGCCGCGGATACGCTACGCCACCGAACGCGGGAACGCCGCCTTGCTGCGTGGGACTGATCCGATTGCGGGCGGAAGTACCTTTTCAGCCCCAGCCCATCCTGCCGATCGCTGACGGCTTACGGCTGACATCACACCCCCGTGCCCAATGCATGCCAAGTCGGCCTGCAGCGACGTCCTCCAGCGAGAATTCGTCGGCGACATGCGCTTGCGGATCCGCTGGTATGCCGCATTTTCAAGCAACGGTTGCGCGAAATCCGCACGACGGCTCGGAACGCCGTTCGTGGCCCCTCCCGCAGCGTCGCTCGCTGATCGACGCAACTCTTTAGCCCAGTTCGACAAATGTCAAACGGCTCCGGAGGCGTCGCCGGCCTCGCTGGCTTTGGCACGAAAAATGGATTGTTCGAGCCGTTTGATGGCGGCCGGATAAAACGGGCGGGTATGGGATACGGAAGGCAGGCTTATGGTCAGTAGCGAGCAACTCAGGCGGGACGTGCGCCTGCTGGGTGATCTGCTGGGAGAAGTGATTGTCGAACAAGCTGGGCAGCCGGCCCTTCAATTGGTGACGGAGATCCGCCTGTTGGCGCGGGACCGCCGAGCGAATGTGCCCGGTGCGGAACGGGCCCTCGCGGCGCGTGTGGAGTCACTCTCCGAGCACGATATCCGCACGGTGGCGCGGTCGCTGAGCGTGTTCTTCGATCTCTCGAATATTGCCGAGGACCGCCACCGCGTGCGAGTCCTGCGCGAACGGGAAAAGGAACGGCACCCGGAACCGATCGGCGAGTCGATCGGGGCGGCAATCCAGCAGTTGCGGGCGGCCGGCTTCACGGCGGACCAAGTACAGTCCGCGCTCGACGTGCTGGATATCGAACTGGTTTTCACCGCGCATCCCAGCGAAGCGAAACGGCGTTCGATGCGAGCCAAATTACGTCGCATGCGGCAATGCTTGGTCGAACTGGACCGAACCGACCTATTGCCCCGGGAACAGGAAAATCTCCTCACCCGCCTCCGCGCCGACTTGGCCGTCCTCTGGCAAACCGAATTCCTGCCGCCCAACCGTCCCTCCGTCATGGAGGAGGTCGAACGCGGTCTCTCGATCATGCCGCGGATTTGGGAAGTTGTTCCGGCGATCTATCATTCGCTGAGGAAATCGCTGGCCCAGGCCTTCCCGGACCACGAGTTCCGCATTCCGGCCTTCCTGCGCTTCGGCACATGGATGGGCGGGGATCGCGATGGCCACCCCGGCGTCACCGCCAGCATCACCGCCCAAACGCTGATCTGGCTGCGGAGCGCGGCCATTGACCATCATTTGGTCCGCTGCAAGGCGATGTACGACTTCCTCACCGTCTCGGCGGGCGAAGTCCATCCCGATCATCGTTTGATCGAGCATGTCGCGTCGGCCGAACGGCGTTGGCCCGCCTGCGCCGCCGCCCTGGCCCGCGTCGCGCCGTGGGAAATCTATCGCCGCTTCATTAAGTTGGTCGAGTGGCGTCTGCGCCAATCCAAGGTCGAGTCGCTCCAGCAAAGACTGCCCGATGCGGCTTACCGCAACGGGCAGGAACTCGAAGCCGACCTCGCTCAACTAGCCGCCAGCTTGCGGACGCATCACGGGCAACTTGCTATCGAAACCGAATTGCAACGCTGGACCGATCTCACTCGGGTGTTTGGTTTGCATCTAACAAGTCTCGATGTCCGCCAGGACTCGCGACGGTACCGCGAACACCTTACCGAACTGTTTCAGAACGCCGGTCTGTGCGAGAACTTTGGAGAACTGCCGGAAGATCAACGAATCGCCGTGCTGACGCAACGCATGGAGAGCGTCCCCGAGTTTCAATACAATTCGCTTTCGCCGGAAGCCCGCGACACGCTCGAATTGTTTGACGTGCTGCACGGCGCCATGGAACAATTCGGACCGCAATGCGTCTCCGCGCATGTCATCAGCATGACACGCTACACGAGCGATGTGCTCAGCGTGCTCTGGCTCTGGAACCAAGCGCACCGCCAACGAACCGCGAAATCATCGGCTGCCGACCAGCCGAAACTGGCCCGCTTGGCGACCGCTCTGCGGATCGCTCCTCTGTTCGAGAAAATCGGGGATCTGGAAGCGTCTCCGCACGTGCTCGGAGCTCTTTTGGAACATCCGGTGTACGCTGACTACCTGCGGCGGCAGGCTGCGCGGCAGATCGTGATGGTCGGTTATTCCGACAGCACCAAGGATGGCGGTTACCTGGCGGCTTGCTGGGGTCTTTACAAAGCCCAGGAGCGGCTCCAGCACGAGGCAGCGGCCCGGGGATTTCAAGTGACTTTTTTTCACGGACGCGGCGGCTCGCTTGGTCGCGGCGGCGGTCCGGCGGCACGTGGCATCATGTCGTTGCCGCGGATGGCGCTCGCCGGCTCGCTGCGTCTCACCGAACAGGGGGAAGTCCTGGCCGAACGCTACGACGACCCGCCGATCGCCTATCGCCACCTGGAACAGGTCACTTCCGCCACGCTTGTCGCCAGCAATCTATCGCGCGCGGTCGAAAAGCCCGAATGGAGCGAACTCATGGAGTCGCTCTCCCGACGCTCCTTCGCCGTCTACAAGTCTCTCGTCGACGAAGAGGAATTCATCCCGTTTTTCGAGCAGTCGACGCCGATCGAAGAGATTGAGAATCTGCCCATCGCGTCGCGCCCATCGCGGCGCACTGGAAAGCGCACTTTGGCGGACTTGCGGGCGATTCCCTGGGTGTTTTCCTGGACCCAAAACCGCTGCCTTCTGCCCGCCTGGTATGGACTTGGCACCGCGTTAACCGAGGTGAAATACAAGACGCGGGCCACATGGCTATTGATTTGCGAAATGTATCGCCAGTGGCCCTTCTTCGAAGCGACGATCGACAACGCCGCCCTCGCTCTGGCCAAAGCCGACATGTACGTTGGCCAACGCTACTCCGATCTTTGTCAATCGGAGACGGCCCGCGAACGGATTTGGATGTTGATCGCCAGCGAGCGGGATCGGGCCCGGCAGGCGATTCTGGAAGTCGTGGGCGAGTCCCAACTGCTGTCGCGAACGCCTTGGTTCCAACAGTCGATCGAAGTGCGAAACCCATACATCGATCCCTTGAACCTGATCCAAATCGAACTACTGGCTCGCAAGCGGCAACTGCCGCCGGAAGCGCCGGCCGAAGAACACAAGGCCCTCCGCGACTTACTGCGGTTGACCGTGCAAGGTATCGCTTCCGGGATGCGCACCACGGGTTGAGCAATCGGAAACAGAAGTCCCGCTGTGGTTGATCGAAGCCCTCCACCAACGCACTCCGCCAACGCCCTCCATTGACGGCACGCCATCATGCATCACGTCAACGCCGAAGATCTCGTTGTTCGCACCCTTGGCAATTGCCGCATCGACTCGCCCTTGATGCCGCTCATCGCGGATCGCATGCCAACGTACAACAATGTGGACGAAAACGACCGGGTGCTGTTCGACGACACCCGCGGCGCGATCCTTGACCGCGGAATGCCACTGAACGATCTTCCGGGCTTCGAACCGGCCGGAGCGCGGCGGAAGATTTTCTTCGACCCGTCCAAGACCCGTGTGGGCATCGTCACTTGCGGCGGACTGTGCCCTGGTTTGAACGATGTCATCCGCGCCATCGTCTTGGAACTGCACTTCCACTACGGCGTGAAAAAGATTTACGGTTTCCGCAACGGCTACCAAGGTTTCATTGCGAAGTACAGGCGGAGCGTCATCGACCTTTCACCCGAAGTTGTCGGCCGGATCAACGAACTGGGGGGATCGATTCTCGGCACCTCGCGCGGCCAACAGGACGCCGAGGAGATCGTCGACTGTTTGGAGCGTATGAACATCAACATCCTCTTCGTCATCGGCGGCGACGGCACGCTCCGTGGGGCGATGAAGATCAGCGAAGTGATCAGCAAACAGGGAGGGCGGATCGCGGTCGTCGGCATACCGAAAACGATCGACAACGACATCATGTTTATCGACCAGAGCTTCGGCTTCCAGACGGCGTTTTCCGTGGCGGCCGAGAGTATCGCCGCCGCGCATGTGGAAGCGACCGCCTCTCCGAACGGCGTCGGGCTCGTGAGATTGATGGGGCGGCATTCGGGCTTTATCGCCTGTTATGCGAGCCTTGCCCGCTCCGATGTCAACTTCGTGCTCATCCCCGAAGTTCCGTTCGAGCTGGACGGCGAACGCGGGCTGCTGGCGTGTTTACGGAAGCGGCTCGAGGCGAGTTCGCATGCGGTGATTGTCGTCGCCGAAGGCGCCGGCCAAGATCTATTCAAGGGCGGCGCGCATGGAACCGACGCGTCGGGCAACACGAAACTGCAAGACATTGGCATCTATTTGC
>CAIXSC010000641.1 GCA_903921945.1 uncultured Planctomycetaceae bacterium | reverse complement strand
TCACCGATGCTGTTGAGCCGCCGCCGTTGCTGGTAATCACCGGCGCGTCGGCAACGGTATTCACGGTGATCGCAGCCGTGGCCGACGCAGCGCTGAAGGCCCGCGTACCACCGCGAACGCTGGTGCTCGCTTGTCCGCCGGCAAACCCTTCCGTCTGGTCCCAGGCGAAGAAAGTCAGGCCGGATGTCACGGTTCCGTTCCAGTTCGCGTTGGGACGGAAACGCACTCGGGTGTTCGCGTCAGCCGCCAATAATCGACTGGCTGACTCCGAGGGTGTCCCAAAGTTCACCCACAGAGATCCTCCATCCATCGAGTACTGCCAGGTTCCGTTCGTATTGTCCACCGCTGTGACCGCGATGCCGCCGAGCGCGCCCAGATCGGCATCGGCGAACTGGCCCGCGATCAGGGCCGACACCAAGGTGCCCGAGTTGTTCTGGTCGTCCTCGTTGATCGCGGTCAGCGGATTGGCCCCGGCGAGCGTCGGAGCCGAGTTGTTAACGATCGCCTTGTTCAAGGAGAATTCAGACGTGTTGCCCGCGGTGTCCGTGGCGGTCGCTGTCAAGGAATCGCCCGTTATGATCGCCAATCCGTCAAGCGAGAACATGCCGGTGAACTGGCCGTTCTCGTCGGCGAACATCGTGGCCAAGTAATAACGGCCCTCGCCGTATCCCGACGCGTCCACTGACGACTTGAAGATCTCCACGCGGGAAAACGCGAACGGAGTCTGGCCAGGCGCGGAACCGACGTAGCCCGAAATGTTCAGTGTTCTTCCAGCTAGCGAAACATTCGTCAGGACCGGAAAGTCCATGCCGCTGTTGGCCACGGAAGCGTTCGTTAAACCGTTGTTGACCGTCACGCCATCGGCATTCAAATCGATTCCCAAGCCGCCGTTGGCGAGAATCGAATTTCCGAATATCGAGTTGCCGATGCTGCTCGATGCAACCGATACGCCAGCACCGCCATTACCCGTCAGCAAGTTGCCTTCGATCGAGTTGCCGTCGCCGATCGATAGCTCCACGGCATGCTGGGAGAATCCAAGAATGGCCAAACCGCGAATCGTGCTGCCACCGGCGGTAATCCGAAGTCCGGTTGCGCCTGCGCCAGCGTTGCTGCCGTCAATCGCCACAAGAATGACCGCATTGTTGCCCACCGAAGCCCAATTCGCCATCGAGCCGAATTGGGTGTAACCGTCCATGACCACGGCATCGGTGATCGTGGGCAACGCCGAGGCCAACAAAATCGTCTGCAGACCACCGCCAGCGATGTTGAAACTGATCGTGTCGACGCCAGCCAGGCCATTGGCATCCAAAATGGCTTGCCGCAGCGACCCTGCGCCGCTGTCATTCGTGTTGGTGACGGTGAATGCGGCCAGCTTTCCGTTCCACCCCGCTAACTCATCCGCCGCCCCCAGCGTGGATGTTTCGGTCGCGCCCGAGGTGAACTCCAATTGCCAATCACCGCCCACGGACACGTTACCTGTGTCGTTGATGCTGGCTGCGACATCGGCGCCGGTTAGTCCGGCGATGGCGGCCATTAACTGTTGGCCGCGCGCATCGGCGGCGAGATCGCAACCGTAAAACAGCAAGTCGGCGTCCGCTGATAATGCGTCTCCCCACTCCGCAAGCGTCTGCTGATAGCGGGCGAGATTGTCAACGCTTAGCCAGCTGTCCCCAAGTTTCACAGCGCCCGCGGTGGCGTGTGACAGGATGTGAACCGCATCGAAACCATCGTGTTCCCGCAGGTACGCGCCGATCTGGTCGACCCCATCGCTTCCACCATCCAAGAACAGAAATTCGACGCTGCGACTGCCATCACTCGCGCCCAGAAGCCGCTCGATCAATTCCTCGCGGTTTTCGACGCTTGCGTCGACCACCACCAATTCGACGCGGCCCGGCGCATCGGCGACTTGCGTTTGGTAGCGGAAGCTATCGCCGCCGGTGGAGGCGTCGATGCCCGCCGCGCCTCCATTTGTGGACGTCGCCGACGTACGCTCCGCCAAATCTGTGGCGGATGTTGGCGTTATCGCGGAGGCGCCGGACTGATCGGCTTCCGTACCAGCGACACTATCGACGCCATCCACCATCCAGGCGCCGGCGAGTAAGACGTCGGCGTCCGGGGTCGGCATCACAGCCCCTGCCGGCGTGGCGCTCAGCAGGAGTCGATCTTCGAGTTGTGAATAGTCGGGTGCCGCCTTTTGTCGACGCGTGGCCATTTTCTTCACATGCCTGTTGCCAGAACGCAACGCTTCCAGTGTGGACTGGAACTCGCGGCGCGAGCCTAATACTTCCCTAGAAAAAATAGGCCGCAATTCCGGCACAGTCGGAGTCAATCGGAGAAAATTCCGTAAAAGTCGCGGTCGCGTCGCGCCCGCTCGACGGTCGCGATGGTTGTGATGGATTTCGCCAAAAGTCTTGGAGTGTCAAGAAGACGAATGACGCGCGTTGAAACCAACGTAGCGCCACCATTTCGCGGAAGTCGTTTCCCGAGGCCGAGTCGCGTCAATTCCTGGCATCCGCCTTACCGAACCAATACGCCGGTGAGGTATGGATGCGTTTTCAGTGCGAGGGATGCGGACATGGCAACGGAATGGCGTTTGGCGGCGCGGATGCTGGCGTTGAGGACCCGAAGAGCTCGTCGACGTGCCTTCGCGACCATGGCTGAGTGTCTCACGCCGCGATTCATGGGCTTCGCTGCTGTGACATTGACGCTCGGCGCGATAACGGCACAAACTCACCAGCGTGCCGTTAGGGCCCAGGAGTTTGGAGGCCCGGTGTGGAACCAGCCGGCGTCGAATCTGCCACGGCCGCTGCCTGCGTCTGGCATGCAATCACGACTCCGGCGATTGCCAGGGGTCGAGGAAGAGATTCCGGTCGCCGCCACCGCCAGCGAACCGCTGATGACGGGACCGGTCACTCCCCGAGTGCCGGAAACGGCCCACTATCCAACGCCAGCTCAACAGCCTTCATTCGCGCCGCCACCGGATCCCGCATATGCTCCTTTCGCCGATTCGACACAGTCGACGCCGGGTGGAATGAGTGACCGCGGTTCGCCGTCGTGGATCGTCGCGGCTCCCGCCGAAGGCAGGCTGAATGCCGCCCAGCCGAACCCAGCCGCGGCCAACGCCGGACAGCCGAACACGTACGCGCCGTCACCCAGGTCCGGTGGTGCCGGTGGTCCACCCGCGAACGGTCGGTCAGGGGCGCCTGTGGCGCCGAACGCGGCCGGACCCGCTGCGAGTCAGGATTTATCGGCGTTTGAGATGCCAGCCGATTTTGTGCCGTGGTGGCAAGAGCACGTCGTTCAACCCCTGCGTGAATCGCCACAAACGATCCCCGTGCAAATCAACACCTTGGTTGTCGATACGCTGCGCCACTCGGCGCGCGTCCGGGCGTTGAGCGACAACGCGGTGATCGCGGAAACAGCAATCACGCGGGCGGCGGCCGCCTTCGATAGCACCACTTTCATGGAAACCAAGTTCGTCCGCGGGAGCAATCCGACGGGCAACACCTTGGAAGCCGGTTTCAATGTCCCGCGTCTCCGCGAAGAAGACTGGTTTTTCCGCGGTGGCGTGCGGCGCCGCAACGAATATGGCGGCAAGGTCGAACTAGCGCAGCAAATTGGCATTCGCGATAGCAACTCGCAGTTCTTCTTCCCTGACAACCAGGGTAATGCCCGATTGGTGCTCAGCTACAACCAACCGCTGCTCAATGGAGCCGGCCAGTGTTACAACACGAGCCTCGTTGTGCTCGCGAACCTGGATACTCGAGTCGCGTTCGACAAAACGGCGGCGGATTTACAGGACCAGTTGCTGACCGTCATTGAGTCCCACTGGGATCTCTATACCCAGCGAGCCCGGCTCATGCAGCGACGCGGCCACGTGCGGCGGGCCGAAGTTGTTCTCGCCTATCTGGAAAAGCGCGCCGAGGTAGACGCGTTAGCGAGTCAAATCGCCAGTGCCCGGGCCGCGGTCGCCTCGCGTCGCACGTCGATCATCCGGGCGGAAGCCGAGATTCGCAATGCCGAAGCGCGTCTCCGCGCTCTCGTCAATTCGCCCGAGTTGCTCAACGATCGCCTCGCCGAGCTTATTCCCATCCAAACGCCATCCAGCGCGCCGCTGTCCGTCGAGCCGCAATCGGCATTCTTGACCGCCTTGGAAAACCGTTCTGAAATCGACGCCGCGACCCAGGAGATCGAAGCGGCTCGCGTTCGTCTCAATGTGGCGAAAAACGAACTCCTGCCCGTGCTCGACCTCTACTTGGAGAGCTACGTCGCCGGACTACGTGACAACTACAACATCGGTCGCTCATTGGTCGACCAGTTCAGCGTGGGCGAGCCGGGCTACTCCGCCGGGCTGAAGTTCGAAATGCCGTTTGAACGCCGAGCCGCCAAGGCCAATCAAGAACGGCGGCTCGCCGAACTGCGGCAACTCACCAGCAAGTTCCAGGCGACCGTGGAGACACTGCACGCCGAAGTCGATGTCGCGGTGCGGGAAGTGGAGACGACCCATCGCGAGTTGCGGTCGATTTACACGCAGATGCTTGCCGCCAAGAC
>CAIXSC010000640.1 GCA_903921945.1 uncultured Planctomycetaceae bacterium | reverse complement strand
TGTCCGACAAAGCGGATGCCAGCGCGGGCGTTCCTGTCGCGACCCGTATTAACGAAGTGAAAGTCAAACGCATGGTGCGGCCCGGCGACACAATCCGCATCGAAGCGCGGCTGACCGAGCGGCTGGCCGATGCGTTCTTCATGACGGCCAAGATCACCGTCGACGGCCAGTTGGCCGCGCGGCTTGATTTCGCCTGCGCGATCGCGAAAGCCAACGGATAGTCACAAATCGACCCAGGGGTGCCATCAGCGGGCACGGTCAGCGCTCGACATTGGCGGTTGGCACCAGCACTCGACACTGGCGGTTGGTACCAGCGCTCGACATTGGCGCTCGACAGTGGCGGTTGGCATTGGCGGTTGGCAGTTTTCTTCCCAGGGCATGCCGTTCGACGGCCCTATTTGTTCACCATCCGTCGTTGCTGGAATCCCCGGCAAGATGGAGTCGCACGCGAGACGGAAGCATGACGGGAAAGCCGATCGGAAGCGCGGAGAGGCGGAGCGACGCGGCGGTTTGGGCATGGATCACGGTGGGAGTGCTCGTTCCGGTCGCGATGCTCAACTATCTCGACCGCCAAATGCTCGCGGCCATGAAGCCATCGATGATGGCGGATCTGCCGGATATCGCCACAAAAGCCAACTGGGGGGTTGTGCTCGGCGCCTTCAAATGGGTGTATGCCGCGCTGAGCCCCGTTGGCGGTTACGTCGCGGATCGATCGAGCCGTCGGCACGTGATCGCGGGCAGCCTGTTTGTCTGGTCCGCCGTGACCTGGGCCACGGGCCACGTCGATAGTTATACGGAACTGATCATCGCGCGAGCGCTGATGGGCGTCAGCGAGGCATTCTACATACCGGCGGCGTTGGCTCTGATCACCGACTTCCATCCAGGAGCCACTCGGTCCCGCGCGGTTGGCGCTCATCAAATGGGCATCTACGCCGGAATCCTCATTGGCGGGTTTGCTGGCTACGCTGCGGAAACGCCGTGGATAGGCTGGCGAGGCGCGTTTACGTCGTGCGGGTTGGTCGGCGTGTGCTACGCGATTCCGCTGTTCCTGTTGTTGCGTTCCCGGCCCCGTATCGCGGCAACTCGCTCCGATCAGGCCGAGGGCTCGGGGACAAACGCCCTGGCGAGCGAGGTCGAAACGGGGGCCTCGAACGAGTTCACTGGTGCGGGTCCGATCGTGGCTAGCGAGTCAGTGGAGGGCGGCGGTTCTGTCTGGCGCGACCTGCTCGGCAATCCCAACTTCCTGTTGCTGGTGGCGTACTTCACCTTGCCGGCGCTGGCGGGTTGGGTGGTGAAAGATTGGATGCCGGATATTCTGCGACAACAGTTTGGACTAGGCGAAGGAAAGGCGGGCGTATCGGCGGTGGTGTATGTGCAGGTCGCGTCGCTCGTCGGCGTCTTGGCGGGCGGCTGGCTGGCCGACGCTTGGATGAAGCATTCAGTCCGTGGCCGCATCTACATCAGCGCGATCGGCATGTCGTTTTTCCTACCCGCGTTGTTTGGCGTCGGCAATGCGGCAACGTTGTCGATGGCGATTGTGTTCCTCATGCTGTTCGGCATCGGGTGGGGCTTCTTCGATTGCAACAACATGCCGATTCTGTGCCAAATCGCCTCCCCGCGCAGCCGCGCCACAGGCTACGGATTGATGAATCTCGTGAGCATCAGTTGCGGTGGTTTCGCGGACTGGGGATTCGGCTATCTGCGCGACCGCGAAGTGCCGCTGAACGCCATCTTTGGCGTGTTCGCAGGGATCGCTTTGCTGTCGATCGGACTGGTGTTGATGATCCGGCCGCATCAAGCCAATCGCGATTGATATGCGATGGGCGCCCGCCAAGGGAAACAGGGCCGGTTTGCGTGGCAACGACGCATTCGGGTGACAGCGGGATGGCCGTCGGAGGGCCGCCAGCCGTTTCAAGGTTTCCCGGCATGCCAGTCGGACTGCCCGAGCCGAGCTTGTCGCGGCGCGCCGCAGGGGCCTCCCATATCGGCCCAGGGCAGAGCGTAGCGGCGGAGCCGCGTAGCGCCGCCTTGGAACACCTCACCCTCGAGGTCCAAAGCCCGGAGAGGCAACGTGGCGAAGTGCCGCTCGAATCGTCGCCGATCCTACGGCGAGAGATTCTTCCATGCAGACTGATCGCCGCGACCTTTCACGACACGCGAGCTCAACGGTCGAAGCCGAGTGCCTTACGAAGTGGGGAACTTTGTCCAGCAACCGCTTGCGCTGCTGATGCTCCGGCTGAAAAAACGCTTCGCGTCGCAAACTGCGATCGTCGCCGATGCATCGAAAAAGGCGCAGCCGCACCGCTGCGCCACGGCGGCGTAATGCGCACTCATCCGGCGCGAGCGTACTTCCACATCGTCACCGAACATTTCTGCAAAATCGGATAGGCCGCAGACGCAGGCCG
>CAIXSC010000639.1 GCA_903921945.1 uncultured Planctomycetaceae bacterium | reverse complement strand
GGCGGAGGGACGGACGGCCGATGTCCATTGCGAACGAGAGCCTCGTCCATCGCTCGCTTATCCTATCCGCCCGCCAGACACGGCCGCAACTCGCTTTGCCCGTCAAAGCGGCGCGGTCGAGGGACTTTGCGAGCGAAGACGTCCATGTCCTTTTAGCCCGGCCGGTTGTCTGGCCGACGGGCCGTCTGACCAGCGGGCCGACTGGCTATCGGGCCGACTGGCTATCGGCCGACTGACCACCGGGCCGACTGTCTATCGGGCCGACTGACTATCGGGCCGCCTGACTATCGGGCCGCCTGACTATCGGGCCGCCTGACTTTCGGGCCGGCTGACTATCTGTCGGCGGAGAACTCGGAGTTCCCGCCGTTCGCGTTTCGAGTACACTTCATCAATCGACGTGCATGCGTTTGGCAGAGCCGGGCCAGGAGAAGGTTGATATGTTCCCACCGCGATTGACGCGACGAACTGTGCTCCACGCGGGTGTTGCCGGTGGACTGACACTTGCCGGATTGCTGCGGGCGGAAGCGGCTGCCGGCAATGAGTCTGTCGGGGGGAGGGCGTCTGGGCGGCAGGGCGCTCGTGGTAAATCGGTAATCAACATCCATTTGGATGGCGGTCCGCCGCATCAGGACATGATCGACCTGAAGCCGCTGGCGCCGGTCGAGATTCGCGGCGAATTCGCCCCGATCGCGACTCGCCTTGCCGGCTTTCACGTCTGCGAACATTTACCGGGTTTGGCCTCGATCGCGGAACGAATGGTATTCATTCGTTCGCTCGTCGGGGCGGCCGGCGCTCATGACGCGTTCCAGTGCCAGTCGGGGTGGGAGGCGAAGAGCTTGGCGTCGATCGGCGGCCGACCCGCGATGGGAGCGGTCGTCGCGAAACTGCAAGGCGCACCCAGCGATGAGTCGCCGGCGTTCGTGGACATGATGCAGGGCCGGCCGTTGGTGCGGAACAGCGCTCGGCCGGGTTTCTTGGGGCCGAGTTACCAGCCATTCCGTCCGGCGATGGATCAATGGTTTTCCCGGCCGTTGGAAGAGGGAATGAAACGGGAACTCGCCGCGCGGGGTTCCGACCATCAAGTGCAACTGCGGTTGGACGAGCGGCTGACACGGGCCCGATTGGACGAGCGTTCTCGGCTCGCGAACCAACTCGATCGCTTCCGTCGCGATGCCGACAACAGCCGCATGATGGATGCGATGGACGCGTTTTCGCGCCAAGCGGTCGGCATTTTGACCTCGGGGCGGTTTGCGGAAGCGTTGGATTTGGACTTGGAGCCGGCGGCAGGCGTGGCGCGGTACGTGCCGGTGGCTTCCGAACTCGGCCGCCGTTTTACAACGGCTGAGGGGCCCGAATCGGTGAAGAAGTTCCTCATGGCTCGACGGCTCGTCGAGGCGGGTGTTCGCTGCGTCAGTTTGTCACTAAGTGACTTCGACACGCACAGCGACAATTTTGGGCGGATGCGAAATCTGCTCCCGTTATTGGATCATGGACTGACCGCATTAGTCACCGATCTCGATGAACGCGGGATGCTCGACGATGTCACCGTGGTGGTCTGGGGCGAATTCGGACGAACCCCGAAGATCGATGGTAAAACCGGCGGGCGGCATCACTGGCCGGCGGTCGGCATGTGCCTCATGGCGGGCGGTGGCATGCGAACCGGGCAAGTGATCGGGGAGACCGATCGGGATGCCGCGACCGCCATTTCGCGGCCCATCCATTACCAGGAAGTGTTCGCGACTCTCTATCGGAATCTTGGAATCACGCCGCAGGGACTGGCGCTTCACGATCCCTCCGGTCGGCCACAGCACGTCTTGGAGCGAAGCCAGCCCATCCGCGAACTGGTCTAAACGTTTGTTCGGGACGCTCGACTTGCTGCTCGCGTTTGCCGGCCAAACGCCACGATTGAACGGGTGGATGCGAAACGCCGCGAATCGAAGCGTTGGAAGCGAACTGGCCGCGCGAGAATCGGCCGCGTGTGAGCTTAATGCGGTGAACTGGCTGCGCGAGAATAGGCGGACAGCGAGTTGACGACAGGCTCACGGGCAGCCTTCCAGCGGGCAGTGAGGAGACCGGCGGTTCGGGCGGAGCTTGTACGGCCAAAGAGTTGTCGGCTGCCGTGGAGACGCCTCGGCGGAAGGAGTCTTTGCGGCTCGAGTCTTAACGGCCAGCGTCTTTCCGGCTGGACTCGCTACGGCTGGACTCGCTACGGCTGGACTCGCCACAGCTGGACTCGCTACGGCTGGCGTCACTCAAGCCGGCAGTTTGGATTGCGTCGTAGATCTCGGATCGGTGGACAGCGGTGGCCGGCGGCGCTTCGATGCCCAACCGGACCCGATCGCCTCGGATTTCCACTACTTTGACGACGATCGTGCCACCGATCACAATCTCTTCGTTCAGTTTCCTCGACAACACCAACATCTTGTGTCCCTCCTGGAGCTTGACTGCGAAATTGTACCGATCTGGCCACGCCGATGTTTCAACTTTTCCACAATTTCCGCGAAATCCCTCGATTTTGCGTCAAGGTACCGGGGTTGTCATCGGCGACCGAGTTGTTTTTGGCGGTATCGCGAGGGTTCACGGCCTGAACGCTGGGGCGAAGTGCCTGCCGTCCAACGCATGGCACACGCTGATTTTTCCAGGGTCGTGCTACCGTTTTTTGCAAGCGACGTATCCTAGACACGTGGTCAAGTGCCGGGATGTTCCTAATCCGTAATTCGAGTGGTGTTGGCCAGACGGCATAGCGGCGGCGGGCCATCAGGCTCGGACGAGGGTGCGGCGAGAAATAAAGGTAAGAACGATGAATGGGCGACCAGTGGCGGCAATGATGACGAGTTGGGGCCAACTCGGGCGGTGGCTCGTGCTTGCCGGCTTCGTCGGCTTGGGAAGTGTTGCGACTCTGCCAGCGCGCGAGTTGTACGTGAACAACGAAACGGGGGACGACCGCTTCGAGGGTCGGTCGCCGCAGTACTTTTCGGGGGATGGTCCATGCCGGTCGATCGCCCGCGCGTTGTTTCTGGCGCAAGCGGGTGACACGGTTGTGCTGGCGAAGACGGCCCAACCGTATCGTGAGAGTGTGACACTCCAAGGCGAGCGGCACTCGGGGAATAGCTTCCGCCCGTTCCGGCTTGTTGGCAACGGAGCGACTCTGGATGGTCGCGAGCCGATTCGTTCGGCGGCTTGGGAAAGTGTCGGCGGCGATATTGTCCGCTTCGAACCGGCTCGCAAGAGTCTCGGGCTGTTGTACCTCGACGAGCTGCCTGCTTACCCGCGTCGGGAATCGGTGTCGGCGGCGCGGCCGGAGCGTTTGCAGCCGGGCGAAGGGTGCTTGTTTGACGGGTGGTTTTACTTTCGGCGGGCTCCGTCGCGAATCGTGTCCGAGTATGCCTTGTCCGCGACTGCTCTACCCGTGGGGATCACGCTTTACGATGTGCGCAATGTGCGGATCGAGGATCTGGTCGTGCAGGGGTTTCAGCAGGATGGAATCGCGGCCGCCGACGGTGTTTACGATGTGACGCTGGAAGGTCTGACGCTTCGCGGCAACGGCCGGGCGGGAGCGGCGATCGTAGGGGCGTCACGTGTGACGCTGTCGAATTGTTTGGCGGGCAACAATGGCCGAGCGCAAGTCTGGGCCGCGGGCCATTGTTGGGTGGATTTGCGGGATTGCGCTTTGCCTTCCAGGTCCGCGCCAGCCGTTTTCCGGGATGGAGAATCGAGCCGAATTATCGGCGGCGATGCGTTTGCCAAACCGTAGCGCTCGGACGAGCAGGCGGGGGAAGGCTCAAATTGATTGACTTCGCCCAGAAGCCAGCCTATAGTTCCCCCGGTTAGGGATCCCGTCCTCCGACATTCGTCGTTACTTTTCCCTGCGACGGTCCCTACGGAACGAACCGAAGCGATTGTGGTGGCTAGCCGGGAAGGCTGGTTGGGTCGGCGTTCGCGAGAAGGATGGCTGGTTATGTCCGAAGAGCGACAGGGCGATGCCTCGCGCCGCGCGGGGGAACCGCTGCGAGACGCGACTCGTCCCGCAGTTGCTGGCCCGTCGTTCGCGTCCGGCAGTCGCGGTCCGTCCCCTTCGCCTGTCACGGCCTCACACTCGCCCGTTACGGCCTCACACTCGCCCGACAACGGCATGCCTTCGCCTGTCAACGGCATGCCTTCGCC
>CAIXSC010000638.1 GCA_903921945.1 uncultured Planctomycetaceae bacterium | reverse complement strand
AGTCGTTTTGTTCCGTGGCCAGTTTTTCACCGCGAGTTTCGTGCTCCTCCGGCTTCATCGCCGGACGGGCCTGCTCGGCGACCCGAGTTTCTTCCCGAAGGTTCATTTCGCCTTCAATGATCTTTAAGACCTCCAGCACAATGGAGGGAGGAAGGCTGCCGCGTGACTTGCTTCCCGGGCACGAACCGCCCGATGCCGGATCGACAAGATCCTCGGCCCAACGATCGAGCGTATCGGACCAGAACTCGCATTGGGCCATGGAAAGGCCTCGCTGTTTGGCGATGTCATCCGAGAGCGCCCGTAAACCGCCGACGACGTCTTGTTGCCGCATTTCGTCGAGCACCGCTTTGAACACCGCCATGCGACGCCGTTCGAAATAGGCCTGCATGTCGTCCATGATATTGGAAACGTCCTGGCTGCCTTTGCTTTCCTGCTGGGACAACTCGGCGGTCAGTTTCGCGACTTGATCCTTGTTCATGTCGGCTCCGCGACGCGGCGGAGAAGGCGAGGGGGCGATTGGGGCTGGTGCTCCGGATGCTCCCGCCACTGCTGCGGCGGCCGCGTCTGCCGGGTTCATGGGCGGAGCCGCGGCCGGTCGTTTCTCCCCGAAAGCGGCGGTGATGGTTGCCCCGAGCCGGCCAGCGATGCTGTTCTGCAAACGCGAGGCGGCTTTCAGACGCTTGACAAGCGTCGTCCCCTCGAGATTGGCCAGCACTTTGTTTAACTCGTCGGAAATCTTATCAAACTCGGCAAGCAACTCTTGTTGTTGGGCGAGCGCCTCGTCGAGCTTTTGCTGTGCCGGTGCGGCGTCGGATGGCTTGGCGCCGCCTCCCATCAGCGATGTCGTGGGCAGGCCGAGGCTCGGCTTGCTTTTGGCTTCTCCCCCCGCCGGCTTTTCACTTTTGGCCAAGTCTTTGGCGGGATCGAGTTGCGTGGATTCGACGTCGCTGATACTTGGGAGCTTGGGGGCCTTGGTTTCGGGCTTCGGACTGCCATCATCCTCCGGAGAGCCACCGGCGCCGGAAGCTCGATTCTGACCCGCGTTGCGACCGCTTTCGCCGGTCTGCGAGGCATCGGACTTGCTAGGCGGCGACGATTTTCCAGGAGACTCTCCTGATGGATCTTTCGATGACTGGTTTTGGGACGCTTGCTGGTTGTCTGGCCGCTCTTTGGCGGACGGAGCAGGCGACGCCGAACCGGATGAAGGGGCATCGGCGGCTTGCTTCAGCAATTCGGCGACCGACGGCATGCGATTGCTAGAAATCTCTTGGAGCAGTTGGAGCATTTCGGCCCACTTTTCGAGGTGTCCGACGCCAAATTCAGGATTGCGGGTGGCTTGGCGAACCAGCTCTTCGCCCGCGTCAACCAGACCTTCCAAGCGGCGTCCGTTGGCCCGTTCGGCGGCGGATTGCGATTCGATGCGTTTCCGCGTGCTTGGATCATCCAGTTCGTTGGCAGGTAACTCGCGCAACTGTTTATTGGTCTCGTAAAGCTGTAACTCGCGGTCGCGGACTTCGAGCGATTGGCGATGCCACTTGCTCAGCTGCTCGGTCAGCCAGATAGCGTGTTGTTCGGGACTGAGCACAAAGAGCGTGTAGGCTGCCGAATAGGTCCGCGGCCGATTCGGCAGGTAATCTTCGGCAAACAGCCGCACTTGCAGCGGCTGGGGCTCGATGCCGAGCGACTTGGCGGAGAAGGTTCCGGTGAGATCGAGCGTTTCGCGGTCTCCGCCACCGGCGGCCAGAATCCGTTCCCCTTTTGCCGGCTGCGCAATGGTTGTCTCATCCAGTCCGCGCCATTCGATGCCGACACGTTTCACGCCGAAGTCGTCCTGAGCCCGCACCGAGAACGTCAGTTGTTCCGAATCCAAAACCACGCGTTGCCGTGGCAGACCTTCGCTGGCGAGCGACGGCGCTTCGTCGTCCCGGCCGTTGATCGTAAGCTGGAACGGCTCTTTGCCGGTCAAACCGAACTGATCGCGCCATTCAAATCGCATTGACGCCGTGCCCGCGACGGCCTTCGGCGGACTTGCGATTTCCGGACCCTTGGGCGGTGTGGGCTGTCCGTTGACTTGAGCGCTTGCCAGCTCGCGGTTGGCGGTGGCGGTAAAGCGGACTCGGCTGCCTTTGACCAACGTGACGCTGCCGCCTCGCACGTCGCGGACGACCTCCTTTTCGCGTTCCAAATACGAGGGCAACTTCACGTCCGCCTGGACGGCGGTCAATTCCGGCCGAAGCGTCGGCTCAAGCTGAACGCTCGAAGTCAAGTCGCCGACACGTAGCCGCATGGGCAAGGACGCGATTTGGCCGCTCAGGTCGAAGTGGTAGCGGCCGTCATGCAACCGAGCGACGATGGGCGGTTGGCCGGGCAGGGCGAGCTGCGCGGATTGAGGACGCCAGACACTTGTTGGGCTCAGCGCGACCGCGAACTGCAGCGGTTCGCCGTAGGCCACGACCAGTTGGCGGGGCAGGGGATCGATTTGGGCGAATGTATAACGGGGAATATCACGCCACGGCTGCGAAAAGCGTTGCCAAGCGTTCGCGGCGGCACTGAACGAAAGGAGACTCACCGCGATGCACGCGGCTAGCGACGCGGCGGCGGCGACGGCGCGGCGCCGATGACGCGGCCGCGGGACCGCGTCGCGGAAGTCGAGCCCTTGGGCCCGCTCGGCGACCTGGGCGATGGCCGCCTCGCACAGGCGGCGAGAGCGCGCCTGTTCGCTGTCGCTTTGGGCCAACTCGATCACGCCGAGCAGCTGGTCGCCGATACTGGCATGCTTGCGCGCGAGCAACCGCGCGAGCTGTTCCAAATGACGGCGGCGATACACCCAGCGGTGCAACGCGACAGGGATTATCGCGCAACCGGCCGCCGCGGCGGCGAGCAACAGTCCACGCAGCGCCGCCGGTGTGTCGAAGAGGCGATCGCAGGCGTAGGAAGCGAGAAAGGCGGCAGCGACGCCGGCGATCGCGCCGGCGACCGCTTCCATGGATTTGACCCGCCACAAATGTCCGCGGAACCGCAACATTTGTAGACGCAGGCTTTCGGGCAACGTCAGTCGGTCCGTCCGCATATCGAGGCGTCCTTTCGCGAAAACGTGCGTGCTAAATCAAACCGACCGCTTTGCGGCCCACCCAGAAAGCTCCCAAGAGCAACACCAGCAGACCGCCAACCAACGGATGGCTCCACAACTGCAATCGCCGAGTGATCGGCGGTTGCTCGGAGAGGTTCGCGAGCGAATTCACGATTTCCGTCGTCTTGTCGGCTGCGACCATTTTACCGCGGGTCACCCGGGCGATTTCGGCGAGTACTTCGGGGCGAGCGGGCCGGCCCACGCGTTCCAAATCGCCGCCTTGCACGAAAAACGACGCGTTCAACGTCGCTCCTGTCTGTCGACAGGCGAGCAGCACGTCATGCTTTCCCGGCTCGGCGGCGGTGAACGAACCGTTGAACACGCCCCACTCGTCTCCTGTCGAGTTCAAGCGAACAACTTCCGACTTGCCGGACGGCGCCGTAATTTTCGCCGTGACTTCGCCTTGTGCCAGCGGTTCGCCGCCCCGATCCATCACATTGGCGTTCAGCGCGACCGTCTGGCGAACCTGCGGTTGATCCGGTGAATAATATAGCCGCATCGTCTCGCCCTTGGCCATGTTTCGTTGATACGCCATCCAGCGCACGACTTGGCCCCAGAAACGATAGTGGTACTTATCCTCGACGCCCTTGCGCCAACGCCACGCGCCGTCGGTGCCCATGAAAAGCACCTTTCCGGCGCCGAAAGTTCGTGTCACCAGCAGCGGCAACCGGCCGAATTCGTTAGCGACGTCTTTATGGACACTCAAGACTTCCGTGCCCGCCTTCGCCCGCACCACGGGAGCGTACCACTGAAAGCCAGGCAAGTCCTCCCAGACTTCGAGGTTGTCGTCCTGCGTGTCGGCCAGTTTCGTGAGCAGACTGCGACGGCCCGTCTCCGTTAGTTCAAACTGTCCAGGAGTGCGCGAGCCCCAGCCCTCCGGTTGCGAGGGGTCGAGCACGACGGGGTAGAGTTCGGCCAAGGCCGTATCAGCGAGTGAAATCTGGCGGCCTTGCCAGCCAGGCATGAACACCAGGCCGCTAGCTTGAAACTCCACAAGGCCCTTCAGAAGCCGGCATTGTTCCGCCGTCAATTGGCCACCATCGACGCCGATGTCACCCAGAAACACCACGTCATACCGGGACAGCTCATCCAGCCCCTCGGGAAACTTCGCGATGTAGTCCTTGTTGCCGCCACCGACCTTCGACAGGCCCGGGTGGAAGAGCAAACAGGAAACCTCGACACCCGGGTCGCGCGAGAGCGCGTTGCGCAGGTAGCGATACTCCCAACGCGGGTACGACTCGACGACCAGCACTTGCAGCTTTTCCTGCCGGATCGCGATCGGCGCGGTCAACGCATTGTTGTCCGTGATCGTCTCGTCGGGGTGTTTGGGCACGGTAAGCGTTACCGTGAAGTCGCCGGTCTCCGCTGGCTTCCACAGAATCCATTCACGAGTGCGGCTCATCGGCGCCACGCGGACTTCCTTGGTGACCTCCGAACCATCGGATGCTTTGAGCGTCACCGTGGTGACGTACTCGCGGGGCAACGAGCTATCGACCGTGAACGGCACGCGGACCGATTTGCCACTGACGCCAAACGTCGGCGCGTCCAAGCTCAAAAGCTCGACGTCGGGCAGACGAGTCGGACGGCCGATCGGCACGGTGAAAATTGGAATGCCCTTCATGCGGTACCGCGTCGCGGCTTGAAGCGGCGCGGGGCCGCTGTTCCAGTCGCCATCCGACGCCAGCACGACACCCACGAGGTTTTTGGTGTTTTCGAGCGTCGCGGCAAGCGGCGCATGGAGATCAGAGCCGGCCGCGGCGTCCGCGTTACCGAACGCGCCGATCTTCACGTCGAAGCGTTCCCGCAACGACTGCCACGTCGTGGCCTGAGCCACTCCCTCGACCGACTCGCGGCGTGTCCGCAGCGGGCGATCGGCCGCCGATCCGCTCTGGCTCGCGGCGCTCTGGCTCGAACCGCTTTGACTCGAACCGCTTTGACTCGAACCGCTTTGACTCGAACCGCTTTGGCTCGCGGCGCTCTGGCTCGCGGCGCTCTGGATCGCGGCGCTCTGGCTCACGTCGCGAGTCTGCATGCTGACTGAGTCGTCCCATAGGACCTGGATGGTTGGGCGGTTCTCGGGACGCTGTTCCTCGACCCATTCGGGCTGATTGAACAACACGGCGACAAACACGACCGCGAAGACTCGCAGCAGTTCCAACCAGCCGATGCTCGCGCGGAAACCGCTGCGGCGCCACGAGTAAAACGCCAGCGCGGTCGTGGCCGCGACGATCGCCACGGAGAGGATGAGCGACCCTGAGGTCCAGACAAAAGTCAGGGTGCGGATGGCGTTGTTCATGGGGAATTCCCCGCTGGTTTCGGGGCGATTTTGGGGATGCACAAGGCGGCTTCACCCAGCAATGCCAGCATCATGACCAGCAGGAAAGAACGCCAGACTTCCTGCACCAACGATGCGAAGCGACTCGCTTGGTCATCCACGCGGCGAAAATCCAATCCCCGGAACAACTCGGCCAGGTTTTCATTGGCGATCACTCGCGGATCGTCCTCGCGAACCGGCCGATTCACAGCGAACAGCAGCGATTCGGCCGCATACACCCCGCGCTGGAAACCGTAATCGGTGGAGATCGAGTCCGTCGGTCCCGCGACACGGGTCCAGGCGTCTGTGCCTTCCACGCCCGCGAGTTCGCCCGCCGAGACCTCGCGAGTATCGCCAAGCACGGCCGCGCCGGCGGCCAGAACGCGTTGAATCATGACGTAAAGCACAACGCCATTTTCGGCCAGCGACGAATCACGCGGCTGCGTGGTGGTCGCGACGAAAAAGACTCCGCCGCGATCGGTGGGCGCGCGGGCCACGAGCGGTTGTCCTCCCTTTAAGGTCGCCAGCGGAACCGCGTCTCCTTCCAGTTGGCAAAAGCGGCGGATTTGCAGATCGCCGACAGGCAACGCGGAGCCATCTTGCGTATTCGCCAGAAGATCTTGGTCGCCCCGCCAAGAATCGACTCCCAACTGGGCGGTTGGCTCGACCCACGTCCGCCATGTGTGGCCCAGGAATGACGCGTTGGCGGTGCCGCCGGCGGCCCCTGGGTTTTCCGGCGGAAAGAAGATGATCTGGCCACCGCGGTCGACAAACTTTCGCACCGTGTCGGCAACTTCGCCCGACGGCAATGGGCTTTGCCACAGCACCAGGGCCGCCGCATCCCAATCGACACTGGCCAGTTGATCGGTGCCCACCACATCGACGCCGCTGACGAGCGACGAATCGGGCGGGATACCAGCCGACGCTTGCAAGGCCGTCGCAGCCGATGCCTGATCGGCCACGAGAATCGTTTGGCGCCGTGGCGGCGGCGCGAAGACAAAGTAAGCCTCGTTGTCGGATGGATTGCCGTCCGTCGGCAAGGACACGCGTCCCCAACCGCGTTCCTGGGTCGCGTCGAGCGGCACGGGATGATCGCGCAGCTCGTGGCGATTTCCCGTGAACTCCACCGTGAGTTCGGAACTGGCGCCTTCAATTTCAAACCGCAGGGGAACGGAAATCGCGGTGGCCGATGGCTCGTCCCGCGTGATCGTCAGCGACAAAAGCAGCTCTGCGCCCGCTGCCGTGCGTCGCCGTTGAGCGCGGGTGACGCGGACCGACATGTTGTCCGCTGCCGTGTCGGCGTAGGACAGCAGATGGAAGCGAATCGTCTGGGGGAATTCTAGGAAAGCGGCGCGCAGCCCCTCCCAGCGTCCATTCTGTTCGTCCCAATCGTTGCGGCGGAGATCGGACGCGATCCAAATCTCGGTGCGCCCCGTCTTGTTGTCGCGAACATACTGGCGGGCCGCGTCGAGCAGGCCCGGGATGTCCGACGCCGCGCTCGTAGGATCCGCGTCGGGGGACCGGAGCAACTCGTCCGGATCTTTCAGTTCATGCGGCACACGCGTTTGGCTGTCGATCAGGATCCAGCGATTCGAGCCAAGCAGCCGCAAGGTGGACGCGAGCTGCTCGACCGCGGCCCGCAACTTCGAACGGCTCGCGCCTGGTTCTTGCTGGCTCATGCTGGACGAGCGATCGAGCAGGATGATCGTGGTGTCGATACGGCCACCGGCAGCCAGTCCGAGCCAACCGCTGGCGAGCGGGCGGCTGACGGCGACGATCAAGCCGATGAGGCCGAGCACTCGCAAGGCGAGGATCAGCCATTGCCGGAGCCGCGCGTAGCCGCGCGCCATCCGATTGGCCGCCATGAGAAACATCATCGCGCCCCAGCGGACCGTTTGAAAGCGGCGCTGATTGATCAGGTGGATGATGACTGGCAGCGCGGCGAGCGGCAACGCGGCCAGAATCAGCGGTTGCAGCACACTCACCGGCCACCCCTTCGGCTCGCCCGGCCAATGAGAAACCGCATCAGCACTTGTTCGTAGTCCTCGTGGATTTTGATCGGCTGATAGTCGAGCCCCGATTCGAGCGCGACGCGCCGAATCTCCTCCAGATAGGTCCGCAACGCCTTCTGGTAGCGGTCCGCGATATCGCTCGGTTCGGCGAAAATCGCCGGCCCGCCTTCCAGATCGACGAACCGCATCGGACGGCGGAAATCAAAGTCGATCTCTTGGGATCGAGCAGGTGGAAGAGCGCGACATCGTGCTTGCGAAACCGCAAATGCTGGAAGCACCCGCGCAACTCCGCGGGCTCGACAAAGAAATCGGAGATGATGACAACCAGGGCCCGCTGCCGAATCGTTTCGGACAACTCGTGCAAGGTGGGCACCAGACGCGTCTCGCCCTTGGGTTCGAGCTGTTCCATGAGGTCGAACAAGGCGGCGAGATGCGCCGGATTGCGGCGCGGCGGCAGTTGCGAGACAACGCCCTCGGCGACCGCGTTCAGTCCGACGGCGTCTCCTTGTTGGATCGCGAGGTAGCCGAGGGTCGCGCCAAGCTTCAAGGCGTATTCGAGTTTGGTGACGCCTTTCGAGCCAAAGCCCATCGAGCCGCTCGTGTCGATGACGAGGCAGCAACGCAGGTTTGTGTCCGACTCGAACTCCTTCACATAGAACCGATCGCTGCGGCCGTACGCTCGCCAGTCGAGCCGCCTCAGGTCGTCGCCCGGCACGTACTTGCGGTACTCGGCGAACTCGACGCTTGACCCGCGGTGCGGGCTGGTGTGTCGCCCGGAGACGCCGCCGAGCATCGGCCGCCGCGCGAACAGCGGCACAGCAGCCAGTCGCGAAGCGGCTCGCGGGTCGAGAAAGGAGCGGACTTTTCGATCGACCGACATGACGGTTCGCTGCCGATCTAGGAATGATCCGACGGGGTTTCAGCCACCAAACGGCGCACGATCTGTTTGGCATCGACGCCCTCCGCCTGAGCGGCGAATGTCGTGATGATCCGGTGCGTCAGGACGGGCTCGGCCACTTGCTGGATGTCTTCAAGCCGTGTCATGTAGCTGCCCAGAAGTGCCGCGCGGGCCTTCGCGCCGAGGATCAAGCACTGCACGGCGCGGGGCCCCGCGCCCCAGGAAACGAGCGGCTTGAGCCATGCCGGCGCGGTGGAACCCTGAGGACGCGTCTTGCGGACCAGTTTGGCGGCGTAGCTGTAGATGTGGTCGGGCACGGGCACTCGCCGCACCAACTCCTGATGACGCACGATCTGCGGACCGTCGAGAAGGTGGGCGAGCGACGGCAGGCTCCCGCCCGTCGTCGTTCGCGCGATGCGAATCTCCTCGTCCTCGGACGGATAGTCAAGTTCAATGAGGAACATGAAGCGATCGAGTTGCGCTTCGGGCAGCGGATACGTGCCTTCCTGCTCGACCGGGTTTTGAGTCGCCAGCACCAAGAACGGCGAATCGAGCGAAAACGTCTTGCCCACGGCCGTGACGCGATGTTCTTGCATCGCTTCCAGCATCGCGGCCTGCGTCTTCGGCGGCGCTCGGTTGATTTCGTCGGCGAGCACGATGTTGGCGAACACCGGCCCGCGGACAAACTGGAAGTCCCGGCGCCCCGATTCGGTCTCTTGCAGGATGTCCGTGCCCGTGATGTCCATCGGCATCAAGTCGGGAGTGAACTGGATGCGGTTGAACTTCAACGACATGGTTTCGGCCAGCTTGCTGACCAGCAGCGTCTTCGCCAATCCCGGCACGCCCATCAAAAGAGCGTGGCCCCGCGCGAACAGGCAAATCGCCAGCCGCTGGATCGTCTCCCGTTGACCAACGATTACCCTCCCCAACTCCTCCGTCAACTGAGCGTACACCGCCCTCAATTGATCGATCGACCGCACATCGTCGTCGTTGAGCGATTGGACTTTACCCGTATCCGCCGAAGAAGCCATGTGATGATTCCAGATCCGGTTGTCAGTTCGATCGCCGCTGTTTCACGCCGTTGACGCCGCGAATCGAGGTGAAGGACTGGGCGTGAAAAGCGATCGCGTTCGCCGTGGCTGGCGAGTCGCCAATGATAGAGACGCATGGTAATCGAACTTTCCCGGAAACGCATCTTCATCCGGAAATCCGACCCGCTCAGCCTGCACTTCCGAAAATTCCCGAGCTTCGCCCAAGCTTGCGATTGCTTAAGCTTTAGTCCAGCAGCCGCGTGTTCGACACGGAATTCCCCCACTTTTCAAACTGGTCGAACGTCCAGACGACGCGTTTCGTCTTCGGCTCCAATTCGATCAGCAGCGGCTGGCCGGGACCGGCATGGCAGTTCCCGATGACGTAGTTTCCGCTGGGCAGCACTTCGAGCGTTGTCACCCAAGCCAGCGTAATGTTCGGCAGGTCGTGCTGTTCGATCTTCCACACGATCTCCTTGGCCGGAGTGACTTCCAGCACGCTGTGGCCATTGCCGGTGGCGATGAGCGTGTTGCCGCTGGCAAGTCGCACGGCTGCGAAGACTTGATTGCCGAACGCCTCGGGGCCGTGGCCCGGCTTACGCGGCTTGTCGAAGAGCGGCACATCGAACTCCCAAATCACGTCTCCCGTGCGGCCATCGTATTCGCGAACGGCCCCGTCCGCTTCGTGACAGACCAGATAGTTGCCGCTGGGGAGTTTGCGGACGAGCCGCGTGTCGGAGTGAGCGTTGGGGCGCACGACTTTCAGCTTGACGGCGTGCAGCACCTGGCCATCTCGGTCAATTTCCAAGATGCGGGCCGTTCCGGATTCGGCCAGCATCAACCGGCCATTTTCGAGTGGCTGGAAGCCATGCACTTCGACGCGCTTTCCCGCATTGCCGTTGCTGGCGGCCGCGTCGTAGGTCCAGACCACCTGCTTCGTCGCCGGATCGATTTCGACGACCTTGGCCGCTCCTTGCTGCACGAAAAAGTGCCCGTTGGACGTGACATGCAGATCGTGAATGGGGCCCCATTTCATCTCCCATTCGATCTTGCCAGCTCGATCGACGATGGCCATCCGCCCGTTCCCCTGCACGGCCAACCGATGCTGGGCGACGGCCGGCGCGGTCAGCGCGAGAGAGAGCGAAGACAGAGCAAGCAACAGGCACCGAATCATGGGTGGCTCCGGAAGCGGTTGATGGGAAACAGCGGCTCGAATGGCCCGTCCAGCCATTTGCGGAATGGGAATCTACCGGTAAGCCCACAGGTTCCGCCACCCGTCGGCCGACTCGTAGGCGAGTTGTTCCTTATGCGAACCCAAAAGGTTTCGGTTAAGCTCCAGGAGTCCAATCGGCTACCTTGGTTAACTCGCGAACAGAGGCTTTGTCACAGCAGACTCTGCCGGGCGGGCGGGTGCGAACAGTTTGCGCTTTGTTTAGGGATGCACATTAGGGCTTTGTGTATGGAAAACGGTCAGCGATGGGAGCTGATGGCGTCGCCAAGGTGGTGGGTTTCCCGGGACGACGAGCAAATCCTGCGGCAGTTGCACTCGCCGAAACCGCGAGTCGCCGAATTGCTGCGGTTATGGCGAGAGCGGGACGAGTGCAGCCCGGTCTGGCGGCGGCCGGCGACCCATCTGCTGTTAGCGAAGCATTTCATGGATTTGGGCGCGCCGTTCTCGGCGCGGGAAGTGGCCGAAGCCGGACTGGCGTTCGCGGGCGATTCGCGGCGTTTCCGCGCGCGCTTGCGGCACTTGTTGGCGTTGGCGTTGGCTCGGTGCGGGATGATCGCCGAGGCGTCCCGCGAACTGGGAGGCGAGGAGTTTGCGAAGTTGCCGCGCGACGAGGAAATCCGCGGATTGGAAGCGGCCATTCACAAGCAGCTCGGTTTACGAGCCTCATCGCCCCGGGACCGGGAAAACCATTTGCGGCGAGGTTTGAGCCTGTATCACGCGGCGTGGCGGGCGCCCGGTGGCACTTATTGGACGGGTATCAACGTCGCCGCTTTGCAGCGGTTGCTCGGCGACGCGCCAGCGGCTGCCGAAACGGCCCGAGAGGTCGAGGCGGAATGTTTGGTGGACGAACGGAGGACAGATGCCGCGTCCAATTCGGATCCGTATTGGCTTTGGGCGACCCTGGGCGAGGCCTGTTTGATTCAAGGGCGGCTGCAAGACGCGGAGAAGTGGTATCGCCAAGCGGAGTCGGTCGCGTTAGGCCGCGTCGGTCATTTGAATTCCACTCGCCGCCAGTTGAAGCAGTTGCTACGCGCGATCGGCGAAGTCGAATCTCTGGCTGACCTCTGGTTGCCGATTCCGCACGTGGCGATTTGCACGGGGCATCGTATCGATGAGACGCGGCGACCGGCTCCGCGCTTCCCGCCGGACCACGAACCGCAGGTGCGCGCGGCGATGACGAAATGGCTCGAAGAAAAACGCGTTCGCGTCGGCGTCAGTTCGGCGGCGAACGGAGCGGACATTCTGTTTCTGGAAGCGTTGCAATCGGTGGAAGGTAGCGATACGCGCATCGTGCTTCCGTTTTCCGAGGACCAGTTCATCCAGGAGAGTGTGCTGAACGGCGCGGATGAATCCTGGGTGCCGCGTTTCCGAGCCGTCCTGGCAAAAGCGTCGCGGGTAACGATCGCGTGCCACGATCGAGTGGGTGCCGAAGGGGTGCCGTTCGCCTACGCCAACCAGTTGATACTCGGTCAGGGACGGCTGCTCGCCGAGGAACTGCAGACATCGCTCCATGGATTGGCGGTGCTCGGTCGATCAACGTCAACGGCCCAAGGCGGAACGGCCGATGCCGTCACACAGTGGCGGCGCAGTGGCCTCGCGGTGGAAGTGCTTGATCCGCTCCGGGGCGAACCGCAATTGCTGGCCGACGCGGCTGATCAGTTCGTCTATGTTGAATCAGCCGATGACGCGCCAGTGATGTCAATGATCTTCGCGGACGTTGTGGGATACAGCCAGTTGGCGGACAGCGAGGTGACGAAGTTTGTGGAGCTGTTTCTTGGCCGGGTCGCGCAGCGGATGGAACGGTATGCCGATCCGCGGCTCGTTGCGGATCAGTGGCACCGCACGTTGATCCCGGTACGCGAAACGTGGGGTGACGGACTGTACTTTGCCTGTCGCAAACTGTGTACCGCTGGACTGTTCGCGCTCGACCTGTGCGAGGAAGTCCGCGACACGAATTGGCGGGAATTGGGATTTTCGAGCGACTTGAAGATCCGCATCGCGCTCCACGCGGGGCCTGTGCATCTGGGGCGCGACCCGATCACCGGCCTGCCCAAGTGCAGCGGGGCGCACGTCAGTCGCGCCGCGCGTTTGGAACCGAAAACGCCTCCCAATCAAGTCTACGCCAGCGACGCGTTCGCCTCGCTGGCCGCCGCCCGAGGCATCACGGAATTCGTCTGCGACTACGTCAAGCTGCTCGATTGGGCCAAACATTACGGCACGTATCCCACGTACGCGGTCCGGCGAACGGATCGCTTGGTTGCGGATGAAAGGAAGAGCGCCAAGCGACCGACGGCGGCACCGGATCCAAGTCAGACGGAATGCCCCGACGAAGGAAAAAGACGTCTTCTCTAACTGCATCGACAGCGGACTTGGCAGCGGACTTGACAGCGGACTTGACAGCGGACTTGACAGCGGCACCCTGGAACGGCGTGGGGGCCAACAGGCCAACGAGGTAGCGATCCCGCACCGTCCGTTCGGTGAGTTCTTCGGCTTCCCAGACAGCCGCTCCCATACAGCCGCTCCCAGCCAGCCGCCCAGCAGATACGATTTGAGTT
>CAIXSC010000637.1 GCA_903921945.1 uncultured Planctomycetaceae bacterium | reverse complement strand
GGTGATAGCTTCTAGCGGAGGATGTTCGAGAAAACTTCCAAGTTGGTCGGACTGCCGGATCAGGTGCTCGACGCATTCGCGGAGGGCTGGATCTCCTGCGCAAGCATCGTCCAAAAAAGCCTTTCGGTCGGCCGGATTGGTGCGTTCCAGGGCTTCAATGTAGATTTCCTGCTCATTCATTTCGCATCTCCGGGACGGTCATCTTTTCCGCTACGTACCAATGCGAAATCCGTCCTCCAAATGCGCACGGAAACCCCGAACTTTTACGGGAAAAAAGTTTTCTTTCTACGGCGGGGTGGTTCTTTCGGCCAGCTGATCGTGAAGCCAAACCCGGGCATAGGCCCACAAAGCGTCGGCCTTGCGCGGGGAAACTCCCAGTAGTTCCGCCGCCTGCTTGTTTGTCAGCCCTGCGAAGTACCGGAGTTTGACCAGCTCGGCCGTCTGAGGCTGCAATTCAGCCAGCCGGTCCAATGCGTCGCTGAGCGCCAGCAGATCCTCTCGAGGAGCTGGAACCGCCGGTTCGATTTCGGCGATGTCGAGTCGTTGTCGATCTCCGCCGTGTTTCCGCGATTTCCTGCGAATCGCAGAGTCGACCAGGATTCTGCGCATCGCTTCGGCGGCTGCGGCAAAAAAGTGCCCTCGCGAATCCCAACGCGGTGGCTTTTCCGCGTCGACCAGCCGGATGTAAGCGTCATGCACCAGCGCCGTCGCCTGCAGCGTCTGCCCTGGTTTCTCCTGGGCAAGCCTGGCGGCCGCCAGTTTTCGCAGTTCATCGTACACCAACGGCAACAGTTTCTCCGCCGCCGACGGATCGCCGGATTCGATTTGCGACAGGATGCGGGTGATGTCGGACATGGGGGAGGCTCGACGACAAGGGACCCAAACCGGATTATAGGAAAGAGACGAGCTCAACGCTAACTGGCCCGGCGTGAACGACGGCTCAGATGCTTGAAGCACGGCGGCCAAACTCGTCCGAAGTTTCACGCTACGAGGTGATTCCCATCGCCCCTACCTGCCTTCACGCCGCCCCAATCGCAGCCTGGGAGGCTGCTCGGAGCGACATCCCCGTGATCATGGACACCGCCAGCTGAACAAATAGCCGAACAAATGATCCTTCCACGGATGGAATTTGCTGGTGGAAAGTTCCAACCAGCCAAGAAGCCGCTTGGCTGGCAAGTCGGCCCGCTCCGTCCAGCGTTGAACGTAGTCGACTACATGATCGCGAGTGTCGTGGGGAACCCAGCGTCCTTTTAGGGCTCCCCAGCGGATTTTTTTGCGCGGACATTTTCCTCCTTCAACATCGCGATTACTTCGTTCCTCTGCGCAAGCTTGGACTCTTGCTGGGCGAAACGCGATTCGAGCGCCGCGATCTTTTGGGTCTTGGGATCGCGGGCAGACCGCCCCGCTGTCCATCAGGCTGCCGGAAGGCCCGCTCGGGCTGATCCGGTACCTGTTTGACCCATACGTAAATCTGGCTCGGTTGGATTTGGTACTCATCCGCCAAGTCGCTCACCGGCACCTTGTCACCCCGATGCCGCCGTACCACGGTCGCCTTCCGGGCGTCGGAACAGTGCCGCCGCTTGCGTTCTGTCGATTTGCTCTTGAAACAGGCTCCTAGGAGTTATGCTGACTCCCAATCCCGCGCATTCCGGTTCCATGAGGCGCAGGACAGCACATGCTCGCAGTGCTTCAGAACATCGAGGAGGAGGATGGAGTCCCAGAGTTCGTCGTTGGTTTCAAGGAACCGTGGTTCGATTCGCGACAAACGGTGACCGACCGCTCGCCGTGCCTCCCAAGTGGCTGGTCGTGACCAGTCAGTCGTGGCCAGTCAGTGGTGGCCACCAACTGGCGGGGGGAATCCGGTGGGAAAGCTCATGGGCAAGCTTGCAGTAAAGCTTGCACGAGGTTTTGCTATGAGCGTTGCAGTAGCTATTGGCGAGAGGGGTCAAAACCTGTCATTGTCTGGCAATCGACTAGGAATTGTGGGGGATTGCCGAAGCTGCTCGAAGCGTTGCCGTAACCCCTTATTTCATAGGGTTTTGGCACGAAAAAAGGCTGATTGCCATGGTTT
>CAIXSC010000636.1 GCA_903921945.1 uncultured Planctomycetaceae bacterium | reverse complement strand
CTCCCGGAACTTATGCCGCTAACCGCCCCTGTCCGCAGCGAAGCGGCGATTCTAGGGAGGCGTATTCCCAGTGTCAACGAACCGCGCGGCCCCTGCCGGCGCTTGCTGCCGCGGTCTGTGCGCCACGGCCCTGAGAACCGGAAGCGGCGAGTTGCGCACCGCGGCGCCTTGGCCCGATGGCACCCCGCTACGGCGTTACCGTGGCGTCACGTCACCGCGGCTCAATTTCTTCGGCGCCCTCCCGGCTTCCGCGGCGAGAGCTTAGACTGCGGACTCCCGCCGCCGCAGCGTCCGCTTGGCCGTCTTCCCGCGAGTCGTCCTGCCATGGTCAACACGCTCTACCTGCCCGAGCTGCGCGAATACCTCGCAGAGGGCAACGAGCTGGAACTGCGGGAGTTTTGCACGGCGCTGCATCCCGCGCGGGTCGCCGAATTCATGGAGGGGCTGACTGCCTCCGAATCCTGGGGGGTGCTCAAACACGCGGAACCGCGGCTTCGCGAGCAGATTTTCATCTACTTCGATCACGAGAAGCAGATCGAACTGCTCGAAGGCCAGAATCGCAATGATGTCGCCGCGTTGATCGAGGAATTGGCCTCCGACGACCGTGTTGACCTCCTTCAAGATCTGCGGCCCGAGGTCGTCGACGAACTGTTGCCATTGCTCAGTTCGGACATCCGCCGGAACATCCAGCGACTCCGGGCCTACCCTGAACGCACGGCCGGCGCGGTGATGACCACCGAGTTCGCTCGGCTCTCCGAGCACCTTACCGCCCGCGAGGCGCTCGATGAACTCAGCCGTCAGGCGGAGCATCTCGAGACCATTTACTACCTGTATCTCGTCGATGGCGAAGGCCATCTCCGCGGCACCTGCACGACGCGGCAACTGGTGTCGGCGATCGGCAAGCCCGATGTGCGGCTTGGCGACATCATGGAAACCCGGCTCATCACGGCGAATGTCCGCGATGATCAGGAAGACGTGGCGCGCAAGGTGGCCCGCTACGACTTGCTCGCGATCCCTGTCGTCGACGATCAATTCCGCATGATGGGCATTATCACCCACGACGACGTGATCGACGTCGTCCGCGAGGAGGCTGTCGAGGACGTCCAGCGTCTGGCCGGCGTCACGCCGCTCGATGAATCGTATCTCCGCACATCCATCATCACGCTGGGATGGAAACGCGGGATGTGGCTCGGCATCCTTTTCTTCACGGCTCTTTTCACGGCGTCGGCGCTGAAGTTCTACGAGCAGCGGCTGAGCGCATGGCCGTGGCTGATCATGTTCATTCCGTTGATCATGTCGAGCGGCGGGAATTCGGGAAACCAATCGGCGACCTTGATCATCGCCGCCATGTCCACCGGCGACGTGACCCTCCGCGACTGGTTGCGGGTAGTGCGGCGCGAACTGGCGGTCGGCGTGATGCTCGGCCTGTTCCTGGCCCTCTGCGGACTGCTCGTCACCTGGATGCTGACACTCAATGAACCGATTGTGCAGCCGTATGCGCGCGTGCTGTTGGTCGTGCCCAGCACACTGGTGCTCGTGGTGATCTGCGGAGCGCTCTTCGGTTCCATCCTGCCGATGGCGTTCAAGCGACTGGGGCTCGATCCGGCGCTGATGAGCAACCCGTTCGTCGCCGGGCTTAGCGATATCTTGGCAATCGTCATCTACATGACCGTCGCGAGCATCTTCCTTGGCGCGAGCGGATGGTAGCGGCGGAACCGCGGCGCGCGAAGTTGTTACAATCCGGCCGTTGCAGTCGGCGGCGGCGCGACGCGGTGGTTCGACCAGGAGTGTCTTTTGCGGAAGGAGAGCCGTATGGGGAGCGCGTTGATGAGTGGGTGGAGAGTCGCCACGCGGGCATGCCGGTGGAAGGCTGTGCATGAGGGAGCGGCAGGTGGTCTGCGTCGCGCGATCGTTTGCTGCATCGCGATGCTCGCCGTGCCGGCGGTCCATGCCGAAGATTGGCCCCGCTGGCGCGGACCGACGGCGGACGGCGTCTGGCGCGAGACGGGGATTGTCGAGCGTTTCGCGTCCGACCGCCTGACGCCGGCTTGGCGAGTCCCCATCGGCGCCGGTTACAGCGGACCGACCGTCGCGGGCGGTCGTGTGTACGTGATGGATCGGCAGACCGAATCCGGTTCACAGGAACGCGTGCTCTGCTTCGATGAAAAGACGGGCGCCTCGATATGGACGCATACGTACGACTGCCCTTACACGAAGATCGGCTACACGGCTGGGCCGCGAGCCAGCGTGACGATTGATGGAGACCGGGCGTTTTCCGTCGGCGCGATGGGCCACGCGTTTGGCTTCGAGGCGGCCACGGGCAAGGTGCTTTGGCATCGCGATTTCTTTCGCGAACTGCCGATCGATATGCCCATTTGGGGCATTGCCGCCTCGCCCGTCGTCTTTCGCGACCTCGTGATTTTTCATATCGGCGGCACCGCGGAAAATGAACTCCGCGGGGCTTGCGTGGTCGCGGTCGACGCCGCGACCGGCAAGGAGCGTTGGCGAGCGCTCACGGATCGGGCCCAGTACGCCACACCCGTGCTGATTGAACAGGGCGGCAAACCGGTGGTCGTTGTCTGGACCGGCGACGCCGTCGCCGGACTCGATCCGCTCACAGGCGCCACCTACTGGCGCGACGTGCTCAAGCCCCGCAACATGCCGATCGGCGTTGCGACGCCCATCGTTATCGGCGACCGGCTTTTCTGCACCTCGTTTTACGACGGCTCGCTGCTGCTGCGGCTCGGCCGCGAGAAACCGACGGCGGAACGGCTTTGGTACCGCGTCGGCCGCAGCGAACGGGACACCGACGCGTTGCAATCAATCATCAGCACGCCGCTAGCATTGGGCGATTACGTCTACGGCGTCGATAGTTACGGCGAGCTTCGCTGCCTGTCGCTCGCGACCGGAGAACGACTCTGGGAAAACCTGACCGCGACGCCCAAAGCCCGCTGGAGCACGATCCATTTTGTGCAGAACGGCGACCGGACCTGGATGTTCAATGAACGCGGCGAGTTACTGATCGGAAAACTCACGCCCAAGGGTTTCGAGGAGATCAGCCGAGCGAAACTGCTCGACCCGACCCTGGAACAATTGCGTCAACGCGAGGGCGTCTGCTGGTCCCACCCGGCATTCGCGAACCGCCACATCGTCGCCCGCAACGATAAAGAACTCGTCCGGGCCAGTTTGGCGGCGCCGTAAGTCTCGCGAGCAAACCTTTTCGCGGAAGCTCGGGTGATGAAAAGCTCGGATCCTCGGAAGCGCCGATGCTCGGATGCGCGTGTTGCCAGTGGCAAGTGGTCCAAGGCGAGCCATCCGAGCCGGCCTGGAAAAGCCGAAACGCTGAAACAGGCGGGCATGATCCGTTTCCTGGGAACAAATAGTTCGAGTTCGCCTATTGTCGGATAGTGACCTCCCTGATAGCCTATTCAGGCGTACACTTATCGCCAATGCCGATGCCAATGCCAATGCCGATGCCGATGCCGCTGCCGCGTCGTGCGGATTGTCAGTTGTCAGTTGTCAGTTGTCAGTTGCGAGTTGTCAGTTGCGAGTTGTCAGTTGCGAGTTGTCAGTTGCGAGTGGCGAGTGGCGAGTGGCGGGTGGCGGGTGGCGGGTAGCGAGTGGCGAGTGGCGAGTGGCGAGATGTCGCTGGGAAGCGGTTCGTTT
>CAIXSC010000635.1 GCA_903921945.1 uncultured Planctomycetaceae bacterium | reverse complement strand
CGCTTGAACTTCCGCGTCCGGCAACAGTTCGGCAAGCCCTTCGATCGCTTCGGCGCGGGCCAACACATGACTCGAATTCGCGAGCTGGTCGAGCAGTTCGTCTTGCCCCTTTTCCGCCTTGAGCGTCTTGAGCAACCAGTCCCGCGGATCGAGACAGACTCGCGTCGGCCGCTCGGGCAGTTCGAAATGAAACGTTTCCTCCGCCTTCGAAATGGCGATCCGCTTCATGGTGGACTTCGGACCAAAACCGAACTCCAGTTCCGCACTGGCACGGAATAACGGCGTGATCTCGTCGACCGTTTGCGTTTGCCGGATGGTGACTCGGGCGGATTTGGCCGCCTCGTCCCATTGCCACGCGACTTGGAAGTCGGGATGGCCGCCCCGATGAATCCACTGCTCGAAGAACCAGTTCAGCCCCTGGCCGGTCGCCTCCTCGATCGCCGTCCGGAAGTCGGCCGTTTCCACCACGCGATGCTGATTGACTTGGATGTAGCGGTTGAGTGCTCGCCAAAAGAGCTCGTCGCCGAGCTCGTAACGCAATTGATGCAAAACGCGGCCGCCCTTGGGATACGAATGGGCGTCGAACATGACGTCGGGGTCGTTGTAGCGGTAGTTGACGATCGAGCGGCGAACCGTTTTGTCCTCGGCAAGGTAGCCACGGGCTTCGTCGCGCCGCTCCCATGCCGCCTCATCCCACCCCAGATCCTCCTCGGTCCAGAGCGTAGCAAAATAGGTGGCGAAGCTCTCGTTGAGCCACAGTTCGCCCCAATCCTTGCAGGTGACGACGTTGCCCCACCACTGATGCGCGAGCTCGTGGGCGATCAGATTGTCGCTGGAAATGTCCAGATGCGCTTGGTCGTCGTGCAGCGTGCCGAGGTTGAGCGTGGTGGCCGAGGTGTGTTCCATCCCTCCCCAGGAATACTCGTCGACGCAGATCTGCGCGTACTTCGGCCATGGGTAGCGGTAGCCGATCTTGCGGGAAAAGAACGACATCATCTTCGGCGTGCGTTCGAACGTGGGCCGCGCCAACGCGAGTTTGCCACGCGGCACGTACGAGGTGATCGGGATGCCGTCCCAAGATTGCTCGTACGCTTCGAAGTCGCCGACCACGACCGACATCAGATACGGGACGTGCGACTTCTCCTGAACCCAGTGCCATGTCCGGGTGCCGTCGGGATTGTCAGTGCGCGACTTGAGCGCGCCGTTGGAAAGCACGAACAGCGGGCCGGCAGCGGTCACCACCGTTTCGCTGGTCAAACGATCGGCCGACGTGTCGAGGCAGGGATACCAGTAGCGGGCGAACTCGGGTTCGCTTTGCGTCCACATCATTCGCGGTTGGTCGGGTTCGCTGGCGTCGGGCGTCACGAAATGAGCGCCGAAACGCGGTTCCCGCACCTCGTAGTCGATCGCCACCTCGACGGTTTCGCCCGGTTCGTAGACCCGGTCTAGCTGGATCGTCACAGCCCGCGTCGACCGCTGGAATTTGAGCGGAACGCGTTCCGTGCCCGGCGACTTGACCAGCTCGACTTTGCCGATTCGCATGTCGACGGCATCGAGCGTCAGTTGGCTCAGCGGCTTGAAGAAGCCCAAACGCTGCGTGGCTTGGCCGCGAAACGTCTGCGATTCGAGATCGACTTTCAGGTCGAGCCGGATGTGCTGCTGATCGACGTCGCGGCTGCGGACCGACCGCGGTTCGGCGGTGAACGGACCACGACGGTCCTGGGCGGAAGCGAGCTGGGGGCCCGCGAATCCACAGCAAAGACCGAGCGCCCCGAACAGGCAGCCGCCGAAAATCACAACACGAACACCTTGGCTAGGCATAAGGCTACCACCGCTCCGCCGCTAAAGCTGAAGTTGGACCGAAAGGTTCCCGCGAGTCGACCTCGGCAGCCAGCGCGGCCGATAAGCCGGATTGTGGCGGCCGCGATCGACGGGACTACCGCCTATCGTATTTCGGGCCAACCGGGAATCTAGTGCCAGCGGGCGAACAACGCGTCGTAAGCGGCGAACGGATCGACCGCATCGCGCTCCGACAATCCGCCCAAATCTTCACCGTCGCCGCCGCCGTCGTCGCCGCCGGCACACCGCGATTCGCCACCGTCGATGACCGCCACTCCCGTCGTGGCAGCGAATGGGGAATCGACTGTGGCCGGGACTGTGGCAGCGACTGTGGCCGGGACTGTGGCAGCGACCGTAAGGACCGATGTCGCTCCGGCCGTTGCGCGGCTTGGGGAACTTGCGGTCGGCACGCCGGTCGCGACGCTGATTTCGCTCGTCGAATCGAGGGCGGGACCTGCGGCCAGGAAGACGGCGGGAGCGACTGGCGGGGCGCTATTCCCGCTTGTTGCGAGTGTCGCGAGTGTCGGCGGTAGCTGTGCCACAGCGGCGGGTGCCAGATCCGTGTTGGAAGAACTTGCTTCGAGCCGGTTGAACTCGCCTTCGCCGGTGGCGCCATTGAGTCGGTTGATGACTCGCAGCGCATCGATCGGGGCGACGATATTGTCGCCCGAGACATCGAGGAAAATCGGGTAAGAGGTTTGGGTGGTGGGGATGGTCTCGGGAAGGGTTCGCGGGTTCGAGGAATTCAGGTAGTTGATGACGAGCAGGGCGTCGATGGGTTGCACGCCGCCGTTGTTATTGACATCCTCAGAGAGCACTTGATTGCGCCAGGGGGCGGCCGTTTTGGCGGGACGGGCGGAGGCGGTGATGACGCCGTTGGCGAGTCCGTCGGCGTCTCCGCGACCGCCGTCGCGAATGACCCACTCGACTCGATTGGCATACACTCTTGGGCCGTCGATGTTGTTCCACATGAGCCATTGCCAAGTGGTGGCGCCGGCGGCGCCGCCCGGCGTTGGCGTGGTCACGTAGAACGAATTCAGGGTTTGGGAAGAATCGGAGGCGAAGACAAGCGTCACCGTCGCGCCGGGAGTTGTATGCAGTTCGTAGGAGACGCCGCCCCACGGGGTGGTCGTGTTGGCTGGAATGCCGGTCGCGGCGCCCAACGCGGCGACATTCGCGAAAGCGCTCGACTTCGGCGCTTCCAACCGCAGCGCTAAGTCGTTGGCGACGGACCGCAACGCGACAAGGTACGGCTGGGTCTGGTCGGTGATGCCGTCGTTGTTCGAGTCGGCGCCGGTGAAGGCGGACGATTCTATGGCGTTCGATATTCCGTCCAAGTCGATATCGGTCGCGGTGCCGGCGACGAGGAAAAACGTTTGCGAACCGGTCGCGGATTCGGGGGCGGCCGAGGTGGCTTGCGCGGTGAGTCGGACGCGGCCCGTTACACCCGTGGTCGGTGTGAAGGTCACGGTCCGATTGTCGCCCGAGCCCGTGACCGCGATGTTGCTCGGGGCGAGCAGTGGCGAAGTTTGCGACGTCACTGCTAACGCCACTTGAGTGACATCGGTATCGAAATCGGTGATCCGCACATTGGTGATGGCGGTGGTCGTGCCCGGAGCGAGCAAAGCCGGTTCGATCGGCGGGATTTGCGGGGCGTCATTGGTGCCGGTTACGGTGACATTCACTTGGCCGGTGCTCTCCATCCCCAATTTGTCGACGATCGTGTATTGGAAGGAATCTTGGCGAGTTTCCCCCTGGCGCATGGAGCGGATGAGGATGGCGTTTGTTGGATCGTAAGCGATCGCCCCGTTCTCTCGGATCGTGATGACCGCGCCCAACTGGCTGGTCGAATCAACGCCTTTGAAACGCACCGCGTCTCCGCGATCGATGTCGCTGTCGTTGGTTAACAAGGCGGCGGTGGTGATTTCGCGGACAGTGGCTTCAGACGTCGAGACATTGTCTTCGCCCACCGTCGGTGGATCGTTGACGCCGATGACCTGGATGGGGCGGATGGCGTCATCGACATAACTGCCATTTTCGATGGCCAGGAACTCGATCGCGTCGGTGGCCGTCTCGCCCGCCGCGAGCGCCATGAGGGCGGGGGTGGTGGTCGGGTCGTACGCGAAACCGCCGCCCGCGTCGGAGATGAAGACAAACGCCCCGAGCCGGGAGCTCGTGTTGTAAGCGTTCACGGCGACATTGGGATAGCGTGCCAGATCGGTTGCTTCGATCACACTGTCGCCCGGATCGAAACGGGCCATCGATTCATTTTGATTCGTGGTCAGCGTCGGTCCGGTCTTCGCGTCGAAGGAACGCAGCGGGATGAAGGCCGAGTTGTTAGCGCTGTTCGAATCTGTGAAACCGGCCGCCGTCACGGTGACCTTGATGAACCGAGCCCAGCTGGGAGTGGTTGGCAATTCGCCAACGGTAGCGACCATCTCCCGGGTATTCCAATACGCGCCGAAAAGCTCATCGATCGAAGTGACGGGAATCGCCTGCGTCGTGGCACCGGTGGTCATCGCCGATACCCACTGGACTTGCAGATTGCCGACCGCCAGATTGACTCCGCCCGACAAGGCTTTAGCAGGCTTGCCATTGACGGTGAGGGTGATTTGCAGACGGCCGAATTTCGGGTCAAGCGTCGTGGTGTCGGCCGTGAAACCGTCGGGCGGCGCCAGGGAAATCCAGCTATCCGGCACCGTGGGTTCGCCATTCTGAGCCGCGAGGGCGATGGCAAGATCGGTATTCGCCGTTTCCGCCCAAACCATGGTGCTGGGAGTCGCCGTGCTGGTAGCCGGCGAAACCACCTTCACACCGGACTCGGCATCGTCGTAGTTCAAGGCCAGCGAATGCGTGGAGGGATTGAAGACGCCGCTGTATCCCGCCGAGTCGCCACCGAAGTAAACGGACGGGGCATCGCCCTGGGGACAGGTCCCGCTGGCGCGGTCGGTGTACTGCGTGTAGTTGGCCGAATTGGAAATCGCGAAATTGGCGGCGGCCGTCTTCGCGGCTCCATCCAGGGTCAGATCGAACAGCCCGCTCTCTTCCACGGTGAATGACGAACAATCCCGAAAAATGCCGCCAACCCGCTTGCGGTCGGTGCCACTGCCGGTGACCGTGCCGTCGTACGACATTTGGCCGATGCTGGGCGATTCCCAATAAACCGTACCGCTGCCATCGAAGTTCGCGGAGGCGATCGAAGCCGTGTAGTCAGCCTGGGTTACGGTGTACTTCAGCGTTCCCGCCCAGGTGAACTCGTCCTCGCGGAAGGTGTGGGTCACCGAGGCCGAGGCCAGCAACTGACGTCGTTCCAACGATTCCAAGCCGAGTCGCCTGGATGCAGTCCGCTTGCGGGTTGCCCGCCCCCGCCGCCCCTTGGGCGTTCCGTTGAAATCGCCGCTCGCCATGCGTGATGTTCCCGAAAAGAAAAGCTTGACACACCCGTCATAGTCTACTCAATTCGCGGGAATGCTTCGAGTGAATTGCGCATCTTCCCGTGGTTCGACATCTTCGCGAACCGTTTTCGCCGAGCGACGACAGTCGGCAAATCGCGATATCTAGGGCGACTTTACGGGCAAGCGCATTCAAGAACCAGTTCTCGGCCGGTCGATACCGATACTCGGGCCGCAAATCGGTCCCCTGGTTGTTCGCCAAGGCGGTTTCCCGGTCGCCGAGGTGGTTTCCCGGTCGCCGAGGCAGTTTCCCGGTCGCCGAGGCGGTTTCCCGGTCGCCGAGGCGGTTTCCAGGTCGATTTTCAGCGATCAATGTCTGTCCGCTTCCTGTCGAAAGCGGACCTTGGACGTGTGGCATGCGGCAAGCGAACTTAGAGAGTCGAGTCGGCAAGGCGGCAGCCCCATTCGCCCTCATGGCTCGAGTCGCTTCGCTGAGCGCGGTTGTAGCTGCGGCCGTGACTGCGGTGATCTGGGGTGGAATCGCAACGGCGACGGCGGCCGAGCGGCCCGCGCCGGTCTTTACTCGCGATTTGGGGTTCACGATTCCTTTCTCCGTGGACGCATCGGCGACGGACATTGTGGAAGTCCAATTGCTCGTGTCCTTGGATCGGGGCGCTTCGTGGCAGTTGTACCTTCGCCAGACACCGGCGGAAAAAGGTTTTCGATTCCGCGGCCAGCGGGATGGCGAATACTGGTTCGCATCGCGGACGATCGATCGTCTGGGGCAGGCTCGGCCAGCCGGCCAATTAGAACCGCAGTTGATTGTGGTGATCGACACGACAGCACCCCGACTGAATCTCACGGTTGCCGCTGGCGCCGCGGGTGAAATCCAGGCGCGTTGGGAGATGACGGACGAGCGGCTTGCCCCGCAAACCTTCCAGTTGTTTTACATGGCGGGAATCGCGGGCACTCCACAGCCGGTCGCGGCGCCGCCCGCCGCGTCCTCGGGGGCCGGTGGGGCGTATCAAGGACAAGTCGCCTTTTTTCCGCAAGGCGGAGCCCGGATG
>CAIXSC010000634.1 GCA_903921945.1 uncultured Planctomycetaceae bacterium | reverse complement strand
CGACGCCAGCCAGTTCGAAGCCAACGCGGGTCCGGTGGCCGCGGTGGGCTGGGACGGCGAGCCGCGAGGCGTGATCAGTTTTTTGGAAACGCCGCGCGCGGGCGCTCGCGAGTGCGTCGCTTGGCTACTCGAAGCCGGCCGGCGCGTGGAGATATTGACGGGCGACCTGGCGACGCGCGCGGCGGTGCTCGCGAAGGACCTGGGAGTGCCCGTCCACGGCGAACTGCTGCCCGACGGGAAATGCGCGTGGGTGGAATCGCGGCGTGCCGACGGCGAGGTGGCGATGGTGGGCGACGGTATCAATGACGCGCCGGCTTTGGCGGCCGCGAGCGTCGGGATCGCCCTGGGGAGCGGCGCCGACATCACGCGGCACACGGCCGCCGTCTGTTTGCTCGGGGACGACTTGACGCGATTGCCGTGGCTGGTGCGGCTTGCCGAACGCACGGTGCGCACGATTCGCTGGAATCTCTTTTGGGCGTTTTTCTACAACACGATCGGCATCGGGATCGCGGCGGCGGGATGGATGAACCCGATCCTCGCGGCGGTAGCGATGGCGGCGAGCAGCCTGATCGTGGTCGGGAATTCGCTGCGGCTCGGTGACGACAGCGAGCCAATAAGCTCACCGTGAAAGGGCCGGAATGATGCTCGAGTGGCCACTGTTGTTTTGCGCCGGATTTTTGGGGTCGGCGCATTGCGTGGGAATGTGTGGCGGCTTCGTGGTTTCCATCGGCGCGGCCACGACCAGTTGGCGGGATAATTTGTCGCGGCAACTGCTCTACTCGGCCGGCCGAATCTTCACCTACTCGATCCTGGGAGCGGCCGCGGGGTTCGCGGGTTGGCGGCTCGCGCGGCTGGCGCCGTCCGGTTTGTCGATCGCCGCATGGCTCGCGATCGGCGCCGGTTGTCTGTTGGTTCTTCAAGGACTCGCCTCAGCCGGCCTGCTGCGACGACGAGCGGTCGGCGCCGGGCAAGGGGCCTGCCTCGCCAGTTCGTTCTTCGGCGGCATGTTGCGTCTTCCCGGCCGTTCGGCTGCTTTCCTCGCGGGCCTCCTCACAGGCTTGCTGCCGTGCGGCTTGCTATACGGCATGATCGCGATGGCCGCGAGCACCCGGGATCTGCTACTTGGGGCCGGCTCGCTGGCGATCTTCGGCCTCGGCACGCTGCCAGTGATGGTCTTGACGGGGTGCGGCGGCGGGCTTCTGGGAATCGCGGGGCGCCGCCGGTTGTATCAGGCGGCCGCATGGTGCCTGATTCTCACGGGTGGCGTCTCGATCGCCCGTGGCGTCGTTTTCTTGGCTCAGCCCCGCGGCGAGAGCCAGCCCGCCTGCCCGTTTTGTCTCGTTCCCGCAGGACGGTAGATCGCCCGCGTGCCGATGCCGGCCCGAGCTTCGATGCCGGCCCGAGCTTCAATGTCGGGCCGCGTTCCGATGCCGGCCCGCGTTTCTCCACCGGGGCCCCCGCTCCCCGATCGGTCCGCTCGCATTCGTCACGCTTGATCGGCACGTGGGAAAAGCGTACTTTGGGCTGGTGAGGCGATTCGAGGACGCGGCGACGTCCGGTTCCAACCGTGGGTTCCAACCATGATCAAACTGACGGATGCGGGGCGAATTGCGCCGAGCGTGAATCGTCGCGTT
>CAIXSC010000633.1 GCA_903921945.1 uncultured Planctomycetaceae bacterium | reverse complement strand
CACCGAGACAACCGAGACAACGGAGACAACCGAGAAGACGGAGACAACCGAGAAGACGGAGACAACCGAGAAGACGGAGAAGACAGGCACGTCGACCGCTTCCCGGCCGTCGACCTCTTCCCGGGAATCGAACATCAATCGTGCGCTCAACACGCCTCTGCCGACGCCGGAGGTTTCCTTTCGGCCGGTCCGCGCACACTCCTTGCGGCCCGTGAGCGGTCGACCGTTGCCAACAGCAGCGGCATGGCACCGGCTTGCGGTGCGCGATGTGCTCGAGCCGTTTGCGTTTCGTGTGCGAGCGGATGACGCGACGTCCGACTGGATTGCCGTTCGCTTGGTCGATCCGCCGAGGTTGGTTTCGCTGGAACTGGCGGTGATTGAACCGTCTTACGCTGGCGGGACGACGGTGGTCTTGCCGGCCGGTCAGGGACCGTATCGCGTTCTCCGCGGGAGTTCGTTGCGCATCACGGGTCGCGTCTCCAGTTCGCTGAAAGCAGCCCGAGTGGTAACAGGCCTGCGCGTGCTGCCGTTGACACTGAATACGGAGCCAGCGAGCCTCGCCACGGATGCGAGCGATCGACTGGGGGCTGGAACATCCGAGCGATTGCCAGTCCCCACGACCGGGACATTTCGCGGTTCGATCCCGGCAGCGGAATTGACCGAAGGGCTGTTATCGTTCTCGGTGCGGGATGAGCACGGATTGGATTTCGCGCGTCCGCCAACCGTGCGGCTCGAATGGCAGGAAGATGAGCCGCCAACAGTCAGCGTGGCATGGACGGGAGCAAGCCGTCTCGTCATTCCCGGTGGTGTGCTCGAAGCCGATATCCAATTGCGGGATGACCGGCAAATCGCTGGAATGCGGTTGCTCGCACGGGTGGCCGCTCCGAGCAGCGAAAAGGTCGAGCAACCTTGGACCCCTTGGCCGCGGATGGCCACCGCGCCGATCACGTGGCCTGTGTCCGAAGTGGCCAGCATCAAGGAATCGCTACGCTGGGACCCCGCGCTCGCACCCGTCGGTTCCGTGGTGACGCTGGTTTATGAGGCGACCGACAACGATACCGTCTCGGGCCCCAAGACGACCCGTTCCGCGGAGAAGTCGCTACGCGTCGTGGAGCCCGGAGAGTTGCGCGCCGATTGGCTGCGTCGCGAAAAGGAAACCCGACAGTTGATCGAGCAGTTGGTCGACGACCTTGTCGCCTGGGGCGAGCAATCGATCGCTCCCCCTCCCAGCGTCCCTCCAAACGCCGCATCGAGCCGAGTTCCCCGAGTCGAATCGACGGCTGAACTCAGGGACGCAGACACTAGCAGCATGGACCCGAGAATCGCAGACCCACGCAGCATCGAACAACGCAGCGAGCCGATGGGTGCATTGGCTGGTGATCGGGATGGGGATGGGGATGGGGATGGGGATGGGGATGGGGATGGGGAGCGGGAGGGGATTGGGGAGCGGAAGCGGGAACGGAACCTGGAGCGCTATCGGTCGTATCGGCTGGCGGTCGCCGAACATCACGCTGGATTGACGACCATTTGGCAGGAGATGCGATTCAGCGGCCTCGAGCCGTCTGGAAAAGCCGCAGGCGCGGCAGGCCAGCCGTTGACGGGAAAGTCCTCGGAAGCCTATGACCAACGGACTGGTTCGAACAACATGCCGGCGAAATCGTCTGCTGGCAAGGCTTCGGCCTCGGATCGCTTGGCAGAGCGGGTGCTGGCGCCATTGGCCGTGGTGCTTGAGCAGCGGATGCCGGCGGTGATCGACGGACTGCAGTCGGATCGGGAGGCAGGGGAACTCGCGGTCCGCCACGCCAAGGTCGTCGATGGTTTGCGAAATGTCGCCAAGGAATTGACGCGAGCCGAGGGATTCCAAGAGGCGGTGCGGCTGGTTGAAGAATTACAGGACGGCCAACGCGCGGTGTTGGCCGAGACTTTGGAAACCGAGCGGCGTCGTGTCCGCGAATTGCTCGACCGCCCCAACAAGTAAGCCGCCGTTCCGCCTTCGTCCGCCGTTGCGTATTCCCCTTGCTAGTTTTCGTTTTCGCCGATCGTTTCCGAGTTAGCTATGTCGATATCAACCAGTTTGGAACCGAACACCTGGGAGGGCCGGCGGCCGTTGCGGCTGGGCGGCGTCGAGGTGGGAAGCCCCTTTGTGCAGGCGGCGCTATCGGGTTACAGCGATTGGCCCATGCGTTTGCTGGCGCGTCGGGCCGGAGCCTCGTACGGACTGTGCGAAGTGATGCTCGATCAGTTCCTCGTGCAACTGAAGAATCGCAAGCGGACCTCGCATTTTTTACATTTGACGGATGACGAGCGTCCCGTGGGCGGGCAATTGATGGGGGCGGAACCCGAGCAGTTCGCGGCCGGAGCGTTGCGGTTGGCGGAAGCGGGGTTCGACGTCATCGATATCAACTTCGGCTGTCCCGTGAAGAAGGTGCTGGGGCGTTGCCGAGGCGGATACCACTTGAGCCAGCCGGAAGTGGCGCTGGAGATTGTCCGTCGGACGCGGGAAGTGGTTCCAGCGCGGATTCCCGTCACGGTGAAGATGCGCCGCGGTTTGGATGATTCGGAGGAGAGCCGCGACCATTTCTTCCGCATTATCGAAGGGGCATTCGCCGAAGGCGTGGCGGCGGTCACACTTCATGGACGAACCGTGCGCCAACGATACATCGGTCCGAGTCGCTGGTCGTTTGTCGCCGAGGTGAAACGGTGGGCGGGAACGCGCACGATCCTCGGAAGCGGCGACCTGTTCACAGCGGAAGATTGCGTGCGAATGCTACGCGAGACGGGTGTCGACGGCGTCACGATCGCGCGCGGAGCGATCGGCAACCCCTGGATCTTCGCTCAGGCCAAGGCGCTGTACGAGGGGCGCCCATTGCCACCGCCGCCGTCGCTGCGCGAACAACGCGAGGTGATCGGCGAGCATTACCGACTGGCGGAATCGATCTACGACGCGAAACAGTGCGGAATCTTGATGCGCAAGTTTGGCATCAAATACGCGGCATGCCACCCCGAGCATTTGACGGTCCGCGAGGCGTTCGCCCGCGTCCGCACGCAAGAGGACTGGCAAGCGGTGCTCGACCGTTGGTACGCCAGCGACAGCCCCGGCGTCTACCCTGACCCTGCCATCCATAACCGACACACGTCTTGCGACGCCGACGAATCGAGCGGCGGCTCCGATGCGGGCTAGCCGGTTCCAGCCTTGATTGGCAAGCGCGACTCTCGCGACCGCAGGCCGTCGGACATTTCCACCGCTCGCTCGATCCTTGATTCCGTCTTCTCGGGCACCCGAATTCTCCAAGGAAGGGAAGATTCCCGGTGAGTGCCGACCACGGCGAAGTGGACTCAAACGGCGCGGACTATGGCGGCGCGGGTTTGGCGGCGTGGACTACGGCGGCGCGGGTTTGGGCACTGGTTGCGACCCCGGGGATGGGGCAGCAGGTACAGTCGGCGCGGCAGGCGAAGACGGCTCAGCAGGCGCGGCACCCGTCGGGGCCGCAGCCGCTGCGGGCGAGGAAGCATCCGCGGTGAAGTCCACGGCGACGAGAACCTGTACCATCTGATCGCGGTTCAGGTTGTCGAACGACGGTTGTTCCGCAGCTTGCGGGATCGATGTCGGCTTCGACGGCGCGGCGCTTGGCAACTGGTTATCCGGTGCCACCGGCGCCGCTTTCGCCGAATGAACGCGATCGAACTGAACGGGATCGCCAAACCGTGCGAAGCGAAACAACAGAACCGACGGAGGCGAGACGGGTTCCGCTGGAGACTCGACCCGATCCGCCAACTTGGCATCCGCGACCAGCGGAACTCCCGCAGTGACGACCGCGCCCATCTTTTGCCACTGGCGAGTGACGTTCCGGAGTTCACCGCCACGCAATGTCAGCAAGTAGATCTCGATCGGTCCCGATGGAACGGCAGCCGAGCTGCCGGCATTTTCCGTTCCCTTCGCGAGTCGATCATTCACGCCTGGCGCTTCCACGACCGCCTTCTTCTCGGCCGGAAGGCCGTCGACGGCGGTCCTGGGCGGCGTCTCGGTCGCACCCCGCTCTTCGTTCGTTGTCGCCGCACCCGGCCTCATCACCGCGCGCCAGCGATCATCCGCTGCTAGATGAGCAGGAAAGGAAACGCGTAGTGTGCCCACCAATCGATTCCCAACGTCATCGACCGATGATTTCGCCACTTGCGTCTTCCGCATTCCCGGCTCGGCGAGACGCGTTCGCGCGAGCGGTCGACTTGCATCGGTACTCGGCGCATTGGTACTCGGCGCATTGGTACTCGGCGCATCGGTACTCGGCGCATCGGCGCCCGGTGTAGGGGCGCTCGGTGAATTGGCCCTTGATGAATCGGCATTCTGTGAATCCACGCGCTGTGACAGGTCGTTTGGCGAACCGGCCTTCGGCGATGCCAAAGACCTCGACGCGCCCGCCTGAACCTGAGTCGCTGGAGCCGCGGCCGGGAGCCCTGGGTCCGTCGCCGTCTTGCCAGCGGGAACTTGTGCCGACGCGCCAGGACGATTCGCTGCGGCACCGATCGCCGCTTCATCGGCCGGCTTTGCCGACGGCATTCCGTCTCGGCTTTCGCTCGCCGCGCCGCGACTTGTCGACTTGTCGGCCAAGCCATTCGCTGACTTCGCCGCGTGCGATGGCTCGCCGCCGGCTGACTGTGCCGCCTCCGGCTGCCGATCGGCCTGCGGCGATGCTGACTTCGCTCTCAGTGCTCGTTCAGCTGGTTCCGCTTCGGCTCGTTTGGCTTCGGCTCGTTTGGCTTCGGCTCGTTTGGCCTTTACTCCTTCAGGCAAGGCTTCACGGCCCGCGTTGCCTGGCTCCAGCTCCCCGGACGCCGCGAAACCGCCCATACCCGCGGTCGCCCCCCCCGGCTCAATGCCCCCCGCTCCCATCTCTGCACTCGCCGCTCCCATCCCCATTCCGCCAGGAAACGGCATTCCAGGCGCAAGGCCCTCAGGCATTCCCGGAAGCTGTGAACCCGGCGCCGCGCCCGGAGCGAATGACGGGGCCGCCATCGGCGACGGCATGGGTAAGCCATGGGGTACCGCCATCTGCGGGCCCATCGGAGCCGCCATCGGAACTCTGGCTGAATCTGTCGACCACAAGGCGGTGACGCGAGCGGCATTTGGCGGACGCGCGACACTTAGCATGATCACCACGGCGATACTGGCAGCAGCGACCGACGCCGAACAGGCAAACGCAAGTCGCCAGCGACGGAGAGCTCGGGATTGCGCAAGCCACTCGGCCGCTTGGCGATCCAGCAACGTGGTCGGCGGCGGCAAGGCGGAATCCGGGCTTCGGACCACAGTGCTTCCACCCTCGGCAACGGAGGGCCATGTGGAACTGGCAGATCGTCCGGCCAGTATCTCCCGTTCGGCAACTCGAAGCACCCGCCCCGCGAAATCGTCCGGCAATTGAAGGCGAGGCAAGGCCCGAAGTCGGCTGCCAAGCTCTTGGAAGTCGCGGAAGTCCGACTGAGCCTCTGCGAGCGCCGCATCCTCCATCCCTTCCCAACCCGAATCGTCATCGTCATGCGCGGCGCTCTCTCGCACGCTGTCTGGCATGCTGTCTGGCATGCTGTCCGCACCAGGAACGCGAGGATCATGCGAGGCCACCGCGCCCGGCGGCTTGCTCGAAACAGTGCCCGTCGGGATGTCCGTCGAACCGCCGCTTCGGGTGGCTTCCGCGGGAGTTGCCGCGGGAGCCGCCGCGAATGGCAGTCCGAGTCGCCGCGCAGCCTCGGCACGTTGCTCGGGCGATAGTTCGCCATCGAGAAAAGCGCTGATCCAGTCTGGCGAGTGCTCGGGTTTCATGATTGTGGCGCGGGATGATCGGACTGTAGGGGCTGGAGTCGGCTGCGGAGTTCTAGGCGGGCCCGATGCAACCGGCTGCGAACGGTGCCGACCGGGGTGGAAAGGATTTCCGCGATCGTCTGGTAATCGCAGCCTTCGAGTTCACGCAATACGAGTATGGTCCGGAAATCTTCGGGAAGCTCAGCGAGCGCCGCGCGCAACTGGGCCGCTTGCTCCTCCCGAAACAAGTTTTCGTCAGCCGGTTCGGCCGTGTCCAGCGGTTCCGGCCCGTAGGACTCCCGCCGGGACTCGAGCGAGACAAACGACCGTCTACGCTGCCGCCGCGTGGCAGCCAAGTTGAACGCGATCCGGTAGATCCATGTGTAAAAACTGCTCTGCTGCTGGAATGACGCCAAGTTCACGAACGCCGACACAAACGCTTCTTGCGTCAGATCTTCCGCTTCCTGTCGGTCGCCAAGGACATGGAAAACGGCGGTGAAGACCCGGTCCTGATAACGGCGCACGAGCACCCCGAAGGCGTGGGTGTCGCCTTGCAGGGTCGTGGCGATCAGCGCGGCTTCGTTCGACACAACGTTCCCCGGAACTTCAGACGACAGGCAATCCGAAAAAGTTCCCGCCTTCAGGCGGATTCCAAGAAAAAAAGCGTCGCCGTCAGGCCGGTGTGGAAGGCGAAAAACGAGCGCAGCCCGGCGGGCGTTTCGCCAAATACCAAGCCAACCCCGCGCCCGCTGCCAACAGTCCCACACTCACCCACTGCGAAATCGTGAGCGCTGTACCAAACCTTCCCGGTTCATCATCCCGCACCGCTTCTTCCAGAATTCGAGTGATCGGGTACAGCAACAGCAGGCCGGCGATCAATTCCCCGTCCCGGCGGCGCAGCGGGTACCACGCCCATAACAGGAGGCTCAGCGCCGCCGCGCTCGCCGCGCTGTAAAGCTGCACCGGATGAACCGGAAGGCTTCGCGGCGGCGGCGCCGGCGTTTCCCAGCGGAACACGCGTCCCTCTGCCGTTTCCACCGCCACCATCGACGCGCCGACCAGCGGCATCCAATGGCGGACCGACGTGTCGACTTCCACGTCGTTGATCCTCGTCAGACGCATCCCGGAACTCACCCCCGCCAGCGCTGCGGGACTGGCCGGATCGACACGGGCCACCAGCAATTCCCGACTCGAGTCGCCCGGGGCTAGCCATAGCCCCTGAAACCGACCGCGCACCATCTGGTGATAGTACGGCGGCGAAGAACTTGGAAAGGAGACCGCCAACGCCCCTGCCGGACACTCACCGCCAAAGCAACAGCCATGCAGAAAACAACCGACCCGACCGAATGCCAGACCGGCAAGCATCGCGGGAGCGATCAGATCGGCGACCGCCAGCAGCGGCTGGCGCCGCGATCGCACGTACCACGCGGCCGCCGCCATCGCGCCAAAAAAGGCGCCGTACACAACCAGGCCGCCTTGGGTGAACTTCGCGATCTCCACAACGGTATCCCGCCAAGTCGGCCGGACGTAATCGTCCCAATTCAACGCGACATACAGCCCCCGCGCACCCGCAATGCCAAAGATGAACAGCCGCATCGCCAACCCATGGATGAATTCGGCGTCCAGTCCCATACGCTGCGACTCGCGCAACGCCATCGCCACGCCCGCGATCACCCCGAGCGTCACCATCATGCCATAGCCATGGATGGCGATCCCGAGCACTTGATTGCTCCGCACGTCGAACTCTTCCATCCGCGGCGCCAACCACACGATCGCGGCCGCGCCCACGCCGAGCATCGCGAGTCCACCGAGCGCGTCCGCGCTGGCTCGATGACGCCACGATTGCCAAGCGATCCAACCGCCCCCCGCGAGCAGCCACATCAATACCGCCAGGCCCCAGCCAAACACCGGCACGCCGCCCAGCTTGTGCGGAATGTGGAACAGCACGTCGTACACGGGCACCTCACTGCAGCATTCGGTTGTCGATCAGCCGCGTTCCGCCCACTCGAGCGGCAATCAGCAGGACCGCTCGATCCCCAGCTCGCTGCGGCCGGTCGAGCGTCTCGGGATCGGCGAGCGCTACGTAATCGATCGGCCCCGCACCGGCCAATTCCAATTCCCGCCGCGCTAACTGTTCCAGAACCGCGGCCGAACGTTCGCCCGCCGCGAAAGCCCGCTCGGCGGCAGCCAACCCGCGCGACAACGACAACGCCCGCTCGCGTTCCTCGGGCGACAGATATCGATTCCGGGAACTCATCGCCAAACCGTCCGACTCGCGTATCGTCGGGCAGACTTCGATCCGGATCGGCACATCCAGATCTTCGACCATCCGCCGCAACACCAACGTTTGCTGGTAGTCCTTCGCGCCAAAATACGCCACATCGGCAGGCACAATATGAAACAGCTTCAACACCACGGTCGCCACGCCCGCGAAATGCCCCGGCCGGCATTCGCCTTCCAGCGTCGCCGCCACCGTTGACGGAATCACGGAGGTCGCGGCAACTCCCGACGCGCCTGCTCCCGTCCCGGCATGCGTCGCCCCGCCACGGTACATCTCGCCGGCGTCCGGCGCAAACACCATGTCGACCCCAATTCCACCTAACAACGTCAAATCGGCGGCAAGAGTTCGCGGATATCGCTGAAAGTCCTCATGCGGCGCGAACTGCGTTGGGTTCACGAACACCGTCGCCACAACTCGATCGCATTCCGATCGCGCTCTTGCCGCGAGGCTCCCATGGCCCGCGTGCAACGCCCCCATCGTCGGCACCAAGCCGATCCGGCAACCGGCCCGTCGCTCGCGCGATACCCATTCCCGCGCGTCCGCGATCCGCGTCAACAAAAGCGGCTGTCGTGCCGCGGTCTCGACCGCCATCAGGTTCACCTCGCCAACAGATATTCCGCCGCAT
>CAIXSC010000632.1 GCA_903921945.1 uncultured Planctomycetaceae bacterium | reverse complement strand
AGACGATTCCCATCAACGGTCCGTTTTTCTGCTACACGCGCCACGAACCGGTCGGTGTCTGCGGCCAGATCATTCCCTGGAATTTCCCGTTGCTCATGCAAGCCTGGAAACTCGGGCCCGCGTTGGCGACCGGTTGCACGGTCGTGATGAAGCCGGCCGAACAAACGCCTCTTTCAGCGTTGCGGGTCGGCGAACTGATCCAAGAAGCCGGCTTCCCGGCAGGCGTCGTCAATCTGCTTCCCGGATACGGTCCGACGGCGGGCCAAGCGATCACGCGCCACCCCGACATCGACAAGGTCGCCTTCACCGGTTCCACCGAAGTGGGCCGACTCGTCATGGAAGGGGCCGCTCAAAGCAACCTCAAGCGAGTGACATTGGAGCTCGGCGGGAAGAGCCCGAACATTGTTTTCGCCGACGCCGATCTCGATGCGGCCGTGGAAGGATCGTATTTCGGACTGTTCTTCAACCAAGGGCAATGCTGTTGCGCAGGCAGCCGGCTGTTTGTCGAACGATCGGTTCACGAGCGATTTGTCGAACGCATGTTGGAGAAAGCCCGCGGCCGCCGCGTGGGCGACCCGTTCGATCCGGCCACCGAGCAGGGCCCGCAAGTGTCGGACGAGCAGTTTGAAAAGGTGATGTCGTACATCGAGTCGGGCCGGCGCGACGGTGCGCGGCTCTTGTGCGGTGGAGCCCGCGTTGGGGAACGAGGCTACTTCATCGAGCCAACGGTCTTCGACGGCGTCGAGGACGGCATGCGGATCGCCCAAGAGGAGATCTTTGGACCGGTGATGAGCATCATTCCGTTTGACGACGTCGACGACATGGTGCGGCGTGCCAACGCGTCGATGTACGGATTGGCCGCCGCCGTCTGGACTCGCGACGTGCAAAAGGCGCACACCCTCGCCGCGCGGCTGCGAGCGGGCACGGTCTGGATCAATTGCTACGACGTGTTCGACGCCGCCGCGCCGTTTGGCGGTTTCAAACAGTCTGGCATCGGCCGGGAACTCGGCGAGTACGGCTTGCGGAACTACACCGAAGTGAAAACGGTCACGGTCCGTTTGTAGTCCGAATCGCCGCCATAGCCGCGATGCATCATCCAGATCGCGTTTCCAGCGGCGCCGCCGCTGGGAACGCGATCAACCACGAATCGGCAGATCATCACCCAGGGCCAACCGCCCCGCCGAAAACCGGGAGCGCCGCTCCATGAAGCGACCCGCGACGTGTGCCTAGCGTGCGCCGATGAGTGTCATTCAACTTTGGCTGGATGACGTCAAGTCGCGCGTGCCTGGGCCGACAATGCCTCCAACTTCTTCCGTTGGGCCCACAGCGTCGCATCCCAGGCGATGGCCTCCGGAGAATTCCGATTCTTCCTCCAATCCCCGTCCACACCTGTCAAGTTTGACCACCCAGCCCGAAAAAGCTACGTCGACGACTCACGGGATTGTCCGGCTTATGCTGACACGTGTCGAAGTGCCGCCAGCTTCCATTGGTTGGGCCCTCCCGCAAGCATGTTATGCGACCCACGGGATAACCGGAACAACCTGCCGTTTTCGAGTTACCGGCTACGAAGCGGAGGTTCCACCAAAAGACTTCAGCCAGTCCCGAACAACCGAGCGATTGGCCTCATCGAGCCACACTTCGTTCAGCAATCGCGTGAACAGCTTGAGGAATTTAGAATCGTCATCGTGCGTAAGCTTTCTGCTATGACGCACCCGCGCCACGGCGATAGCGACGAGATAGAGCCCCTCGAACATACGTTGACGCGCATCGAGAAAACACTGCTCGTCGTCATTTTCGGTCATTCGCCGCTTAACCAGAGTAGGCTTATACGCTTGCCCCGCCCGTTTCCCGAAATCGCGGATCGCCTGCAGAATCGGGATCGAAGGCGACGGTGAACCGAAGAATTGCCCGAGAGTCACGGACGCGTCTTTCCCGAGTTCCGGCCAGGCCGCCGTCTTCATGGCCACATCGAATTCGCGCCAGGCGTCGATGTTAGCGCTAAGTGTCGATTCGATATGAAGCGTCCATAGAGCCGAGGTTTGGTCCACTAAATCGGTGTGACGTAAACTCCAACGGGTCCCCAACATCACGAAATTACCGCTCACTCCGTGAACCATCGATTGCAACTGCTGGTGATTCGCGTATCGGCCAAGCACACGCTGCATGGTGCGCAGCGAGTCATCCATGCAGTCCAGCTTTTCCTTCTGGCTATCCAGTTTCTCCAAGTCGTTCCAGCGGGCGATCGCTTTCACGAGATGCCGATTCAAGGCACGGTGCGTGGTCACGAACAGGGCGGAAACCTTGGCCGGCGAGATGCCGCCGAGTTGATTCCCGAGTTCTTGCAAGTCGGGCGGCGCGGCGCCGGTCCGAAGCGGTTCCAAGATCCGCAATTCCAGCAGTCGCCAAAGATCGTCTCCCCGCCCCTTTCCGCTCAATTCGCTCCGGCACGCATCCAGTGCCTCCCCAAAAGTGTGCAAAGCGCACGCGTCCTCGTACGCTATGTCACTGTCACTGTCGCCTGATTCGCTACCCTCCGGAACCTCTTCCAATCTTTCATCCGTGCCGACCCGTCCGCCAGGCACACCGGTCTTTCCACGACTGTCAAGTGCATAACGATGCACTGCGGTGGCGAGGTACCAGCGAAACCTTCCGCTCGGATGCTTTTCCTTCCATAGTTGGAAACTCTTCAAAAACCTATCGCGATTCTCGGCCAGATAAAACCGGTCGATCATAAACGCATGCGCAATCTCCTCAGCTTCGGCGTTCACGACACCGAGTTTGCTCGCGAGCAGTATGGAGAGCGGTTTTAAATACTGATGGTAAATCCCGCCATATAGAAGATTCTTTTCCGTGTCTCCCGGAAGCGCGGTGCGGTCCAGCGGAATGTTGACTGTGGAGGGAAAACTATCCTTGCTGCGGTCCATGGCGATCTCCACGTGTGTCCCAAGTCCAATACGCCTGGTAAATATCCCGTGTGCGGCGCCGCCTTGTCAACTCGAGGAGGGCTGGGTCGCGAGTGTCGGAGTCGAAGGGCAATCTGGATATCACCAGCGGCGGCGATCGCCGGTCGAGGGCTTCGCTTGGGGGCGACCATCTGAGTGGATTCGCGTTGACACGATACGCGTTCGTGTCGCGATCCCCCGATCTGATTAACGTGTTCGCTCGCACCTCGGCTCATTCGTCGCCCGCGAAGTGGGTATGGCTGGTGAACCAGGATAGCGCGACCCGATGGCGGAGGTGCTAACGGCTGGCCCCCCCAAAAAAAATAATTCCCCGTCGTCAGCGCAAGATGGGCTGATGGCAGTCGTCTCCTGAGTGGATAGCGGGTTCTGTTAGGCGCCGACCGCTGGCGCGGAAACCGCTGAGCTTCAACACGTTGCGCCACGTACCGCGACGACCACACCGGGAGTTTGCCATGAGCATCGCGATCAACAACTGCGTAGTCCATCCGCTGCCGGAGTCATTCGTCCTGGGCCCGCCCACTCGCGCGGCTCAATCATCCGAACCATCTCCGCCATCGTCGTGGCATGCACCGACGACGGATAAGACGGCCGCCCCGACTTCCATTCGCTCAACGTCCATCGTCACGATCAAGCATCTTCTCGCTGGCTGTCGGCAGCGCGACCCGGATGCGGAATCATTGCTTGTCCGACGCTACGAGCGGTTTGTCAGTTCTGTCGCGGTCGCGAAGATTCCACCTGCGTTGAGGCGGCGGCTGGAGGGGGCCGATATCGTCCAAGAGGTTTTTCTACGGCTATTCCGGTTCCTGGCAAGGCGGGAGTTGGCATGCTCGAGCGAAAGGGAGTTTCTTGGATACCTTTACACGTTCACGAAAAACCTTGTCGCGAAACGTGTGAAGTCGCAAATGGCGGCAAAACGCGACGTGCGGAGCGAGACGGCCTGCGAGGAAACTCCCGACATCGCCGATCGGGGAGCGCTTGATGCCGAATGCCAGGAATTGATT
>CAIXSC010000631.1 GCA_903921945.1 uncultured Planctomycetaceae bacterium | reverse complement strand
GGTACGACAAGCGGCAGGCGATCTCCCAATCGCTCAGAGTGTCGCGCTGGCTCTCCTCATCCCCTTCCGCGAGGAAGAGAAAACTTTTGGAACAAAGAATGGCCGACATACCGGCTTTCACGGCGGCGGGAAACGGTTCGCCAGCGTCGAGTTCGGCTTTGACGACGGCGACGTAGCTTTCGACCTCCGCCGTGGAAACCGGTCTTCGAAACGCGCGGCGCGTGAGTTTGGCAAAACCGGTTCGAACTTGATCAAGGCTTTCCGATTGGGCCGGCCAGTATTCCTCGCGCCGCTTCCGCTCTTGCTCGGACAGCAAGGGCCCGCGCCACGAAATCTGATCCAGAATCAAAAACGAATATCGAGGACGGCCTTGCTCGTCGGTCAACTTCATCTGCCATGGCGTGCGTCCAACCTTGGTGCTGATGAAAGGGATGTTGCTGTGCCGCCCGGCACGAAAGTTGTTTGATGGCCCCGGGATATTGTTGATGACATTAATCGAAGGACGTCCTTTCGGCAGATGAGCCTGAAACGTCACTGTGATCGGCTTGTCCTCCGGGGCGATTATGTCCTGTTCAAACAGCACGCGATCGAGTTGCGTTTCGTAGACCATCAGACGCGGCGGGCGGCCGTTTTCCGGCTTCAGACCGCTGAGCGTGAAACTGATTTCGTAAATGCCGGCCTCCGGCAGACTTTGCAGCACCGATCCTCGATAGATGTCCCCCGCCCACATTTCGAAACGCACCTTGTCGAGCAACCCGAGTTGCCTCAATCGTTCGCGGTGCTCCTCTTCGATGTGCTCGGCGGGAACCGCTCGCCGGGTGGCCTCAAAGTAAGCTGGTTTTTGGGCGGGATACGCTTCCGCCAAAATCATCTCGGCGGCGGCCAAGTACTTTTCAATGTTGGAAGGCGACAGGGTCAGCACCGAACCGAGGCGTTCGAAGCCGTGCCATTCCGGATCTTCGGGAAAGCCGGTCGGGTCGGTTGCGTCAAAATGAACGCCGATGAGATCGCGGACCGTGTTCACGTACTCGTCGCGAGTCAACCGGTAAAAGGAAACTCGTCCGCGCCGCGCCATCCGGGCCGCTTCGCCTTCCTTCAACCGCGCCGCCAACCATTCGATCACCGCAGCGCTTTCCTGCGGTGTCGGACGAGTCTTCACATCCTTGGGAGGCATCTCGCCCGAGTTGATTCGCTCGATGACCTCCGCCCACTGCGGCGAATTTTCCGATCCTACCCGGCGCGACAGCGTGTCGATGCGGAATTCGGCTTCGTGCTTTCGCTCGCCGTGACAGCCGACACAGTGGACTCGAAAGTAGGGCCAGACGTCAGTCTCGAAATTCGGCTCGGCCTGAAGCTGGGCGGCAATGCCGGTGATCGACACTATGACCAGCCATGCAATCGCGTTCGATTTCATTGAGTCGATACCGGGAAGCGGAGAATTGCGGTTGGTGTTTTGGAAACGCGCCGGGCGGTCGGCGATCGATTGCCGGCTGTTCATTCCACGGAGTCCCGACATTCGTGTCGTTTCGCCGCATCAATGCGTCAACGAGTACACCGCGATGTTCAGGGCGAGCTTGCGGCCGTCGTCCGGACTCACGCCTTTGTTCACGTTGCAGCGGTTATCCATCGAGAACGCGCAGCATAGTCCGTCCTCGCACATCACGGCAACCAAGCGGCCGCGATCGAACAGCCCCTCCAAATAGATGTCCCGCGGTTCGTGCAGGCAGCGAATCCGAGACAGCTTGTAGAACGAGCGGTAAATCGGATGGTCATAGGCCAGTCGGCGGACTTTCTCGCCGGGAAGGATCCGGCTCAGTTCACGACGGCAAGCTTGCGGGAAACCGGGATTGGTGCAGCAGCCCGAAGCGAGCAAGAAGCCGCCGCGTTGGAAGTAGTTGCGCAAGTTGGATAGCTCGGCGTCACGCAATTGAAAGTCGTTATGACCGTTCATGAAGAGAAACGGCGTGGCGAACAATCGCGGATCGTTGAAGGCCACAATCCGTTCACGTTGCACCTGAATGGTCGACACTTGCGCTACCAACTTGACAAGATTCTCGCCCACTCGGCTGCAATCGTTGCCGTCGTTGTTGCTGTAACGGATTCGCCCCATGAAGAACGTCGCATCGCGTTCTTCGGCATCGTTCGCCATGCCGGGATTGGCGACCAGCATGGCGCCAGGGAGGTTGGCGGATTGGGCCGGCGTGGATGCCCCGGCAGGCGTTGGCCGATTGGCCTTGTTCGGAGCTGTATCCTCGACTCGGTCCGTGTCCGAAGCGAACCCGGCGAGCGTCAACCAGAGGGTGCCGACCAGTATCGCAGCGACCCCCGTGTTTCCCAGACCCTTCGCAAGGGAACGCCGAGGCGGTCTCGCGGATGTCCCGACGCGTTTTGCGAAAGGCATCGAGCCGCTTGAAAGCCCTTTCATACCAGCCTCCATCGTCTGCGAAGCAACCATTCCGTGGACAAACATGCCAACACAGCAATCAACGTCCAGCCGTTCACCCCGACGGGCAATTGTTGTCGCGACTGGAGCGCTGCTCGGTCCGCCTGTTCCAAAGCATCGCGAAGCAACACAGCCGGATCATCGCATCGCTCTAGCGGCAGCGCGATACCTTGGCTAGCGCGCGCCCAGTGCTCAAGTAATCGCATATTCCTACCCGCCGAGCGCCATTCAAGGTTGGACTCGCGGACCTCGACGGAGCGGCTGGCCAACACTTGGTCGCGTTCGTCGCGAAGCTCGATGCTGTAAGCGCCTGATTGCTCGGCGCGGAACTTGGCCGCGACCGTCTGCTCGACAGGCACCTCGAGCCGTTCGCGAACAATCTCCACATCATTCGGATCGACCACCCGCGCCGTAATTGTCGAGGCCTCGGTCAGGTCGCCGTCGGCGCGATGCGCTTCGTAGCGAATGTCGCCTCCGGGGACCAACGGTTGATCCGGCAAATGGATCGACACAGGACGCTTCCAACCGTCGGCAAGATATCGAAGCCATTGACGCCAAAAGCGATCAAAGGCGGCCGCGTCGCTGTCCGGGGCCAAACGCCATCGCCAGAAGTTCCGCACACCAATCATGGCCGAGCGGCCGACACCGAAGCGTTGGGCGGCGATGAGCGGCATCGGCGCTCCTCCCGCCAATTCCACGGGATGCACCGCGAAAACCTCGGCTCCAGCCTTCACTTCCGCCGTCCGGGCGTGACCCGCGAATGGCGGAACGCGACTCCAAGACAACGCAGCCGGTTCGGTGTCGCTTAACTGAAACGCGGAAAGCGTTTGAGCCTCGGGAGTCAATTGCAAACTGAACGAGTCGACGTTGGCGGTCGAACTCGGCGGCGCGAACCGCACCGGCAATAACTGTTCCAGCGGTGTGCCGCGCCACGCGGCATCCAACGTTTCCGAGCCGCCGACAAGCAATACGCCGCCGCCCATTTTGCCACAGTAGTCGAGCAACAGTTGCTGCTGCGCCGGTGACAGGTCGCCCGGTCGCAAACGCGACAACACCACCACCGAAAATGGCGCTAGCTGATCGAGGCTCGTTGGAAATCCATCTTTCAATTCACTGGCGTCCTCGACGTTTTGATACAGCACGGACGACGAGGAGGTGCGACTCAGGCCCGTCAAGCGAATGGCCGGGTCCGCCAGCAGCGCGATCCGGATGAACTTGTAGTCCCAGGTCAAAGCGCCTTGGGCGAACAGCACACGCAATTCGCGTTCATCGGCGATCCGCACCGTGGCGGCCGCTTCGCGATCGAGCAGTTTTAGCGTGCCGTGCGGTTGGCAGCGGAGTTGATATCGAAACACGCCCGATTCGTCATGCGAGACCTCAAAGCTCTCCCGCCACACCCGGCCAGCCGGGCTTGCGGGGATCAATCGACTGTCGACCAGGCGATCATCGCGAAGGAGTTGCAAATCGAAGGGCGGCAATAACCCGTCGCCGCCGCTCTCCAGTTGCGCGGTAAGCCGGAAACGTTGACGCGGCGGCGCCGACGTGGGCGCCTCGACCGATCGCAGCGACAGCGTGGCCGGCGTCGTATCGCCGCCGACGCCAATCGCCACCACGGGAATCCCGCTCTCGGCAAGCGCCGACAACGCTCGACCGTTGTTCTCGTTCGCGTTCGCCGCGCCGTCGGTAATCAATACGATGATCCGGGGTTGCGGGGCCACGCCGGTCACGGCCTGCAACAAAGCCCGTCCCAAATCGCTCCGTTGGCCATCCACCGAGACATTGGCAAGCGCGTCGCCGGAGATTTCCTCGACATCGTCCGCGAACGCCAGGGCCTTGGTTTGGAGCGACGCGTCGCGCAGCGCGGGCAGCAGTTTTCGGCGGGCGAAGTCCAGCGATTGAGCAAACCGAGTTCCGGAAGGCTCCGGAATCGACATGCTCGCGCTGCGATCGAACAGCACCAGGGCGCCTTCGCGCGGCACGATATCGGCGCGGGAGACTTCACGCATCGGCGCCGCCAACAACACGATGAACGCGACGAGCGCCACCATCCGCAAAGCGAGCACCGTTACCGCTTGCCAGCTACGCCGGAACAGAGCGCGATAGCGCCAAAGTATCCACACCAGCAGGCAGCCGGCCGCCGGCAGACCCCATGTAATCGCCGGCGCGAATCCCCAGTCCCAACGCGTCACTTCCGTTGCTCCGAGAGCTTTTGAAAGTAGTTGCGAACCGGTTGGCGATAGGTGGGCGGCAGGCTCTCCGGCGCGATCAAGGTCGTCTCCGCCGATGGCAACGGAGCCGGCCCTTCAACCGCTTGCTCGCGACGGTAATTCTGTAACGACTCGCGCAGCGAATCGACCAACCGCCAATCCACCGCCTCGGCCGGTTCGGTCGGCCCCATCAACTGTTCGCGCAGCATCCGCACCTGGGCATCGCTCCGTTCATTATGCCCCGCTTTGCCATAAACACCGGCAGTCAACCGTCCGAGCGCCTCGGTGCGAAGCCGTTGTCGATCCGCGGGTGTCAACCCGTTCCAAATCGCTTCTTGATTCGCTGGATCGCCCTGCGTTTCCCTCTGAGACTCGTTGTTCGTAATGGCGCCGCGCGGCATGCCAGGTTTGAGTGCGGCACCCTTTGAATTCGCAGCGTCCCGGGACCGCGCCAAACTTTCGAGCGACCGGAATCCGCGTTCAAGCGACTCATCCGGACTCGGACCACGGGGACTCTGAGCACTGGGATTCTTGCCACCAGGTTTTCCACTACTGGGACTCTCACCACTGGGATTCTCGCCACGGGGATTCTTGCCACCAGGATTCTTGCCACCAGGATTCTTGCCACTGGGATTCTTGTCACTGGGATTCTTGTCACCAGGATTCTCGCCACCAGGATTCTCGCCACTGGGGCTCTTACCACTGAGATTCTCAACGCCGGGATTCTCGCCACGGGGATTCACGCCACGGGGATTTTCACCACTGGGGCTCTGGCGATCGTCACCTGGCTGCGCAGCGAGGCCTTGCGTTGGTGAACTTTCCGAGAAGGCGCGGGACAGCGATTCGAGCGTCTTCGCGGCTCCTGCAGCCGACTGGCCACGACTGCTCGACGAACCGCCGCGGCACATTCCTTCACAGAGGCTGTCGAGTTTCTTTCGGGTGTCTTCGTCGAGCGACTCTCGCAGCTTCTTGTTGAAGCTGTTTTCCAAGGGCGCCTCGGAGGACAACTGTCGCAGTTGTTCGACCAACTCTTTCGTGGCCTTGGCTTCGCTTTCCAACTGCTCATTCGGTTTCGACTCGGGAGCGTCCTCGATGTCGCGGAGCGCTTGGGCCTGCTCGTCCATCAACCGTTTCAGGCGAAAGGCGTCGCGCAAGCGTTTCGCTTGCTCGCTGGCTTGCTGGGACTCGCCAAGTTCCGTCAAGGCGCGAACGGCTTCGGCGACTTGCTGGGGCGCGCCGGGGAAAGCACCTCGCAACCCCTCGTTCGCTTGCCGCATGGCGCCGCGAGCCGCTTGCGTCTCCCGCGGGAAGCGATCCCCCAGTTGCTCGTGCGTTCGCAGCGTCTGTTCCAGTTCGACGATCAATTGCTCTTGCCGCGACGAAAATCCTGGGAAGCGTTGTGGCTGATTTGCTGGCAATTGGTCGGCCAATTGTCGTTCACCCTTAGCCAACTCGCCGAGCGCCTCGCGAGCCGCCTTTTCCCGCTCACGTTCCTCGCGCAGTTTGTCCAGCAAGGCGAGGCGCTGCTCAGCCGATCGGGATGACGCCAGCGATGGGGCCGGGTCGGACGACGATTGAGGCGGCGTTTCGGCAGGATTCGGGCGATCCGCCACCAATTCCTGTTTTAAGCCTTTGCGGAGTTCTACGAGTTGCGTGAGCGCTTCGCGGGCACGTTTGGGAGCGTCGGCGGCATCCCCGTCACGCAAGGCCTGAGCGGCGCGTTCTAGCAGTTGTTGAGCTTTGCTCGCGTTTTCACCCGGGCTGTCGACACCGTCGGCATCCGGATCACGAAGGCTGTCGGCGCGAGCTTGAATCGCTTTCACGGCGTTGGCAATCCGGGCTTCGATGTCGGCCAGTTCGTTGGTGTCGTTGTCGGATTGGCCGGGGGCGTCGGCGCTAGCGGAGTCCCGCGCCGTCTTGTTATCGCCGGCGTTTGCTTCCGCAACCCAAGCATCCGTTTGTCGCACAACATCGCTTTGGGCGGCCACCAGGTCGGCGGCTTGATCCAGTATCTCAAACGTTTCACCCGCTTCGCCTCCGGGCAGTTGCTCGATGTCCGCGAGCAGCGGGGAGACTTCCAGGCGGAAACTATTCGAGCGGTACGTTTTCTCCGTGGCGGTGATGGCTTCGGCGAAGTAGACAACGAGATCCCCATCGACAAGTTGCATCGCGGCGGCGTTGATCTCGGCGGCGAGCACAGCGAGCGTTGGATCGCGAGGGGGCGGCAGCAGCCGGGCTTCTTCGGCGCCGCCGTTTCGAGAGACAACCAACCGTACGGTGGCAATCGGTTCGCTCGCCGCTGCTTCGATTTGCAGCGGAACGACATCCAAGCGGGAAATTCGCAGGTCGGCTCCCGGTTCCGTGATGCGGACTTCACCCCAGACTTGCGGCGCTTCGATGACGGTTCGATCGGGCGCGGGAATATCAAAAACACTAGGCTCGTTGCTCGTGGTCGGCGTTATGCCGGGAATGCCGACAGGGTTCCAGACATTGCGGCGTTTGAGTTGATCCCAGGGACGCCACTCGGCGTAGAACCAAACGGTAAGACCGCTCAAGACGATGAAGGCGGCGGCGCGAAGCCAAATTGTCCACGGCCAAGCCGGAGCGCGCGACGGACGGCTGCCAAGGATCGCGGCGGCTTGGTTCTCGATACGTTTTCGGAACCAGCGAGTCACTTCCTCTTGCCGCTGCTGCTGCTCGTACTCCCGACGTTTTTCAGGCGGACTGGCCAAGGTTGGAACCATGGCGGGTCGCGCGAGTTGGTCGTCGAGATGCACCAGCGTTGAGAGTCGTTCCGCCAAGGCGTTTTCACGTTCCTCGATCGCGCGAACAATCTTGCGGCGCTGCAATGGCCAGCCCCAACAGGCGAGCGACGCGATGCCCCAAGCAACCATCGACAGCAACAACAAGCTAGCGAGCGAGAACGTAGCGGTGATTCTGTACTCGATCCAGCCGATCGACATCGCCAGCCCGAGCAATAACACACCGACCACAAAGAACTTGGCGAACGACAGACTAACCGACAGCCAGACGCGCGCTCGCTGCTTGCGGGTCGCCGAGGTAATATGCCGTTCCACAAGCGGTGACGCGATGGTCATAGGAACGCCCTTTCCCTGCCTGGATTTGAGGAACCCTTCAACGAACGCCTAGCGACACTTGCCGCCCCGCTCCAAGTCGTCCACAGCGTTTCCAACACCAGCAGCGCCCCGCTGATAGCCAACAGCCACCACCACGTCGATTGCCGCAGTATTCCGGACAACTCAAGCGGGTCGCGCGGTCCTGTGGTCGCAGTATCGGCATTTTCCACTCGGCGCGTTTCGGAAGAGGCGAGCCGCCACGAGGCGATTTTCGATTCGCCAGAGTTGTAGGCTAATTCCGCCTCGAGTGGCGACGGATTCACCGCGATCGTCCGGGCGACCGACCGACCGCCATCGAAGCTGACATCATACAGGCCCGGCGCCGATGGCACGGGAAAATCGACCATCCGCTCGCGAAGCGGCCCGCGGTACCGCTCTTCGCCCGCCGCATCTTTGACGACCACGGGCCCTGTCGGCGTGGAGGACGTACCCTCGGCCAAAACGCTCGCCACGGCGGCACCCGATGGAATCCGATTCGGCACCGTCGGCGGTTCCAAGGCGTTCGCCAGCGGCCAGAGGCAGCGTTCATTCGGTTCGAACTGCCGCCGCCAAGCAACCGTTTGGCGCAAGTATTCGAGGCACAAATCGAGGAAGGGAACAAACGAAGGATGGATGGGCCAATTCGTCGTGTTCCGTTCCCAACCGAACGCGACGACGATCATCCGCCCCGCCCCGCCGTCCATCTCCAGCAACAGCGGGTCGCCCATGGACGAGTAAACAAGCACCCGCGCGTTCGGCGCGGCAAGCCGCCGATAACGCAATACGCGGATGTCTAGCAGATCGCCAAAATCACGGGAACGCAGCGGTTGGAAGATCGGGTGGTCGAACATGACGTATCGAAAGGGAGCCGGCTTGGATTCCGTGACTTCACCACTCAATTCGATCCCAAGCGGCCTCAGATAGTTGGCGATCGCCAGCGATTCGCGCTCGACGACCAACATCACTCCGCGTCCCTCGCGCGTGTAGTGCTCGATCAATTCGCGTCCGGCGGGTTCCAACCCATAGCTGGCTTCGATCAACAGCACGTCGCTCGTACGCAGCGAGTCCGCGGTTCGCTCAGCCAGTGTGGCTGCGGGGGTGGCACTTGCGGACCAACGTCCGCGCATGACCTCGGGCGACAGCGCCGCTGCCAGATAGGGCGAACGCGCGACCAACGCGACTCGACCTTCCTCCCGCGGCGGCTCGTGGAACCATGCCACATCGTCCAACGGCAACGCGTCATCGTCAGCCAAGATCGCCAAATCGACTTTCGGAATGCCGGTTTCCGCATTCGGCCGCGGCGGTGAAACGCCGTCCACCGGCTTCGATGCGGCGCTGGTTGGCTGGGAAGGGGTTGGCGCGGAAGAGGCGGCCGCGGAGATGGTGGGCGCGGAAGAGGTGGGCGAGGAAGAGGCGCGATCAGATATCGCGGGATCGGAAGTCGCGGGTTGGGGCGAGGGAGCGATTGGCACGGGAGGAACGGACAGCCGTCGCACGCGGACCATGCCGCGGATCTCCTGGCTTTCGTCGGCTGGCCAAGCAACCCGCAGCGTCGTTGTCGTAGCCTCGGGGGAAGCGAACAAAACCGGACGCTCGACCACGACTTTTCCATTCGACTCGACAATCGCCAACGCGGCAGGCACATCCCCTGAGCGAATCACTTGGAATTGCAGTTCGGCGATTGGAGTGCCAGCTTGGACGGAGCGTCGCAGTTCAGGCGTTGCCACCGCAAGGTTGGCGGAGGGCGGCGGCGCCGCCGCCGGCAGTTGAACCTCCACGTCGTCGAGAAACGGCAGTGCGGGCTCGGCTTCCGTCCATTGGTTTTCCTGGTTGTCGCCGAGCAGTTCGATTTGCCGCTGTGTGCCGCGCGCCATTTCCAGCAGCGCGGCGGCTTGGCGGAACGCGGCCTGGTACGAGCCACGATCAAAACCCGGCGCCAACGCGGCGAGCTTCGCGGCGGCCTCGGCGGACGAGTCTTCGAAATCCACGATCACTCGGGGCGTGCGGCCAATCTCCACCACCGCAATCTGCGTATCCGGGGGAGCGCTGTCCAGCGTCTTCACAGCCGCGTCCCGCGCCGCTGTGAACCGGCCCTCGGCTTGATGGCTCAAGGTGTTGTCAAGCAACAACACTCGGCTCATGCGAATGGGACTGGGCGCTTGATCGCGGAAGTAGGGCCACGCGAAGGCCGCCACCAGCAGCGCGAGCGCGGCGGCGCGTAACGCGAAGAGTAGCGGGTCGCGAAGTCGCAGCGGCCGTTCGTCGACGAGGACCTGCTCGTCCAGGAAACGAGCGGCGGCGAAGCGGACCACCGCGCGGTCGGAGCGGCGGCGAAGGTGCAGCCATAGCGGGGCGGCGACGGCCAACGCCCCTAACCAGCATAGCGGGTACAGAAAGTAGATGATCATCCAAGCAGCTCCCGAGTTTCGAGAAACGCTTGGATCGCCTGCCACGGAGCCTCGTCGGTGCGCACGATCCGATGGTGGGCTTCGAGACCGCGAAGTTGGTCGCGATGGCTGTCGAGGAACTCCGAGAATCGCCGCAGGTAAGTTTCGCGAGCGGCCGACGGGGCCACTTGGCGTCGCCTTCCCGTCTCGGGATCTTCGAAGACCGTGTCCTCCGCAAACGGGAACTCGAGTTCGTCGCGGTCGAGCACCTGTAGCACGAGCAGTTCGGTTCCCGAGTGGCGCAGTTCGCGTAGCGGTTCCAGCAGGTCGGCTGGCGGTTCCAGCAGGTCGGAGAAGAGAATCGCCAACCCGCGTCGACGAACTCGACGGGCGGCGACCGCGAGCAAGCCGGAAAGGCTGGCGCGTGACACCGGCGCGAGTCGATCCAATTGCCGTAACAGGACCCCGAATTGACTCGACTTTTGCGACGGCGGCACCAACTCGGGGCCGTCCACGTCAGCCGACCACGCGAGCAATCCGGCGGCATCGTTCTGTTTGAGCATCATCCACAGCAGCGCCGCGCAGAGGACCTGGCTGACTTCGAGTTTCGAGCCCCAAGCGTCGGCGCCGCGGTACTCCATCGACGAACTGGTGTCGACCAGCGCGTAGCACGGCAGGTTTGTCTCCTGCATGTAGCGTTTGACATACAAGCGGCCGCTGCGCGCATACGCCCGCCAATCCACATGCCGCGGATCATCGCCCGGCTCGTATTCGCGGTACTCGCTAAATTCCACGCTAAAACCGTGGAACGGGCTGCGATGCAAGCCGGCCACGAATCCCTCGACGACATACCGGGCCTGCAAATCGAGACTGTCGAGCGTGGCGAGCAACCGCGGGTCGAAATGCCGCAACGTGGGCGACGTGAGCGCGATGGCCGATGACTCATCCACCTGGGGCGACGCGCTTGAAGACCACAGCGACAAAGGCCACATCGAAGCAAGCTCCTAGTGGCGGGGCGTGTCGGCGATGATTCGCGCAATGATCGCGTCGGTCGACTGCCCCTCCGCCTCCGCATGGAATGTTCGCAGCACGCGATGTCGAAGCACGAGCGGCGCGAGCGCGGTGATATCCTCGCACGCGACATTGAAGCGTCCGAGACAGGCGGCGCGAGCGCGGCCGGCGAGGATCAAGTTCTGGCTCGCTCGCGGGCTGGCTCCCCACTTGAGCCAACGTTTCACGTAGGCGGGCGCGTCGGGCGAGTCCGGGCGCGTCGCGCGGACCAACCGAACCGCGTAGTCGATGACGGGCGGCGCAGCCGGAATGCGGGCCGCCGCGTCGCGAAATCGCAGAATCTCTTCGCGGGTCAAAACTTGGCGAAGCTGCTCCAACGGATGGAACGAATGCCCCGACACAATCCGACGCTCGTCCTCGAGCGATGGATAATCGACTCGCAATTCGAAGAGAAAGCGATCGAGTTGCGCTTCGGGCAACGGGTAAGTCCCCTCTTGTTCGATCGGATTTTGAGTCGCGAAGACAAAGAACGGTTCTTCGAGATTGAAGGTTTTCCCCGATGCGGTGACGGTCCGTTCCTGCATCGCTTCCAGCAAAGCGGCTTGCGTCTTGGGCGGCGTGCGATTGATTTCGTCGGCGAGCAACAACTGGGTGAACACGGGGCCCGGCACAAAAATGAACCGCCGCTGGCCGTCGTCGTCCGGTCGCAGAATCGTGGTGCCCGTGATGTCGGCCGGCATCAGATCGGGAGTGAACTGCACCCGCTTGAAGCCGAGTCGCAAGACCCGCGCCAAAGCCTGGACCAGCAATGTTTTCGCGAGCCCAGGAACACCGACGAGCAAACAGTGGCCCCTGGAAAGCAACGCGTAAAAAGCGGCCTCGATGTTCGCATCCTGGCCCACGATCGCTTTGGCCAACTCGGTCCTCACCGCCTCGAAACGCAAAGGGATTTCCGCCAGCGTTTGCTCGAGCAGCTCCGCGTCACTCGGACTGGTTTCCGCCACTACGGGCGACTCGTCCGACACCGAGCTTGTCGCGGCATCGACTTCCACCCCAACAGCGTTCACTTCAAGCGCGAATCGCTCGGCCCCAACCGCGAACGGATTGGATGCGGCGGGATTGGGCGCGACTGGATTAGGTGTGGCGGTATCGCCCAATGACTCGGAGGGCCCATGCGGGTATTCGCTCGGAGAGGAAGGGGTCGGACCGGACGAGAGCGGATCTGGCATGCGCCGAACCCTAAATGAGTTCTGAGGAGTCAGAGGTCTGGGGAGTCAGGGATGTCGGAGTATACCACGGGGTGGAACACGAACATCCTTCATAGGATAGCCGGGGCGGCGAGTCATCCGATTCGCTATTCGGTCCGAGCCACCGATAAGGGTTGCGTGAAGCCCTGCGGGATTTGGAGAGTTGCAAGTTTCCAAGTTTCGTCGAGCCAAAAAAATGCACTGGCCCCGCAACCAGCGGCTTGCTACTGTGCGGCCGCGTGGTTGGGAAGCGTCGTAGCAAGGTGGCTGGCGGATGCACGATCAAGGACGCATAGCATGTTGGGCACACGGCGGCGTCTGCGCCTGGGTCGTGGCTTGCCTTGTGTCCACCGGCTGCCAAGCCAACGGACCGTTCGGTTCGTGGTGGAACGGCACGGCGACGCGGGTTCCACCGCCGGCGACCAGCAGTTATGGCACGCCGACACCGTACTACGGTCCCAATCAGCCAATGCCCGCCGCGCCCGGACTGCCCCCTGTCACTGTGCAACCTCCGACCACGCCGCCGCCGCCCGCAGTCCCCGCGACTGGCGCGCGACCGGGACTCACAACCGGAGCGATGTCGCCTAGCACGTTTCCCGCGGTGCCGCCAACGTATCTGTCGACGCCGGCCCGCGTCGATACGCTCATCCAACCGGCATCCGCCCAGGAACCGCCCGCGCAAACCACGAATCTTGTGCCGGCGACAGGGCTGCGGTGGGGCGTCCGATAACGACTGCGATGCCACCGAGCCGCAGCGTATTCCGCGGACCGCCACCTCGCGAGTTGGCCCGAACTTTGTTGGGCATCTTTGGCAGGTTTTCGCGGCAATCCACGCTGAAAACCGGGACTCGCAATAGGCCAGCTTGGTGGGGTGGCTGGCTAGGGCGTTTGGGGACTCTGGCGAATCCGGGGCGCGCGTCGATAGGCGATCAGTGCCTGGCACCGATTTCCATCTGTGCCTGGCACCAATTCGATCATGGCGGATGGCTGGAAGACTGGGCAGACGGCGTAGCCCGAGAAGATTGCTTAATTGACGAAGGCGGGGAAGGCTGCTGACGGCCGCTTGGGCGATCAGTGCCTGGCACTGGGAGCGATCTGTGCCTGGCACCAATTGGATTCCAGCGGATGGCTGGAAAATCAGGAAGACTGCGTAGTCCGCGAAGATTACTTAAGTGACAAAGGTGGGGAAGGCTTTTGACGGCAACTCGAGCGGTCAGAGCGGTCAGTGCCTGGCACCAATTCGCCAATGGCGAATTCGGGGGGCATGCGAGGGAGCGATCTGTGCCTGGCACCAATTCGATTCGTGCCTGGCACCAATTCGATCATGGCGGATGGCTGGAAGACTGGGCAGACGGCGTAGCCCGAGAAGATTGCTTAATTGACGAAGGCGGGGAAGGCTGCTGACGGCCGCTT
>CAIXSC010000630.1 GCA_903921945.1 uncultured Planctomycetaceae bacterium | reverse complement strand
GTCGTACAAGAGGAGGTTCACGCCCACGATGGAAGCCCTCTCGGCAACGTCTGCAACCGATTGCCTCGTTTACCGCCGAGCCGTAGGCGACGGCCGGGCCTCCCAACCGCAATCGCTGAGCGGTGTCCAATTCCGCCTCCAGTGGCGACGGACAAGATGTCCGTCGTACAAGAGGGGAAGACTCGATCCGTTGTCGTGCAGATGGGAAGCTGCCAGCCGTCGTGCGGCGGAGCGTCGATGCGTTACTTCACAAGCCACTCGGCGATCGCGTCCGGCGTGGCGTCGCTCGCGGGAACCAGTTGAGCCGCCATCGGTTGGCCAGCGGACGCGTAGGCCGCGCGGACGATGGCTGGCAACTCCGGCTCGCCGGCCAGCCGGAGCGGGTGCGGCGCTCCCAGCGCCAACAGAGCTGGCAAGTCGCCGTACTTCACCACGCCGGGCACGAAGGCCGGATCCAGGAAGTCGTTCAGTGGCGCGAAGCGGAAGCCGCGGCTATCCACAGCCACTCGGTCCACGGCCGGTCCGCACTGAGCAGCGGCCGCTGCCACCCAATGCCCCGCGCCCGCAAGCCCCACCAAATGAATCTTCCGCGGAACGGGCTGGTGTGCCCGAGCGTGGGCCACGACCGTCAACAAATCGTTGACGCGTTGGACGAAAACCGGATCGTTGTAGCCGTAGGTGAAGCCCGCGAATTCGCGTGGATTGTTGACTCGCCGGTTCGCGCCGCGCAGGTCGTTGGGCGATTCTTTGCCCTGCCCGATCAGGTCGACGCCGGCGACCGCGAAGCCCGCTTTGACCAACATTTCGACCGCCGGGATCGGTCCACCGTTCGCCTCCAAGCCGTCGCTGCCGCGATCCGTCGCCCAGACCACAACCTGTTCGTTCCATTTCTTCGGGTAGAAATAGGTCGTCGTTACCAGCTCGCCATGGCGGGCGGCGGCGAGTCGACAGCGGTAGTACAGGTATCCGCCACGATCGGTCTCTTCCAAGTTCGTCTGCGACACATCGCCGACATCTTCCACACGGCGGCGGAAGATAGCGTCGAATCCACCTCCGACGACCTCGCGATACTTCGCCAGCGTTGCCGTGTCGCTCGGGGTGAGGGCCGCGATCTGCCGTTCCGAATCCCGCGTGAGTTCGCGGACCAACGCTCGTTCGTGCTCATCGCCACCTGGCGGTTGCGGATGCTCTTTCGTCCAAACGGTCAACTCGTCGCGCGAAAGCGGTTGGAAATCGGCCTCGATGATCGGCTCTTTCAGCTTCAATCCGAATTCCCGGTTGAAGAACGAGTACATGTGAGCGCGATTCACGTAGTTGTAGTTGTGCGGAAATTCCAGGTGCGCGTGCGCTTCGATGCGGCCGGCCGCGCCGAGCATCTCGTAGAGCCGCGTCAGCTCGGGCATCCCCTTCGTCATGATTTCCTTCGTCCAGTCGTCGGCGGCGATCAACGACTGCGGCTTCGGAGCGAACAGGCCGGCGAAATCGATATTGCCAGTGCCGACTCGCAGCAGCGAGCAGTTTTCGCAGGTGCAGCCTCCCTGCATCGACGTCGATACCATCACCGCCGGGACAATCGCCGCCGGGCGAGGATCGACGGCGCCCAGCAACATCGTCTGCGTGCCACCGCCGCTCTCACCCGTGACGCCAATCCGCGTCGTGTCGACATCGGGCAACGACGCGACAAAGTCGAGCGCGCGGATCGAGTTCCACGTTTGCAGCCCCATGATGCTCTGCAAACGGCTCTCCGCTTGCGCGCTGTAAAAACCCCAATTCTCCGCCGTCTCCATCTCGGGGCGGCGTTTGCCGTAGCGATGCACCAGTTCATGCGACAACTGCACCGTGTCCGAGTTCCCCTCCATGTCGTACATGAAGACGATGACGCCCATCCGCGCCAGTCCGATGCAGCGGGATTGGTAGATGCTTCGGCCGCCCTGCTCGTGCTTCTCCGCGCCCTTTTCGATTAACGCCTTGACGGTCGCGGGCGACTGATCCTGGAAGCGGGCATCCTTCGCATGCCCATGCGGACTCAACACGGCGGGCCGCTTGCCTGACACGCCTTTCGGGCGAAACAGACTGCCGCCAAGAAAGTGCCCAGGCACCGTCTCCAGAATCACCCGCTCGACCGTGAAGTCCGGCCGCTCCACCTTCCCATGCACCACCGCGTTCAGCGGCGACTTCGTCGGCATCGGCCAAATACCGTTGGCGACCATCACTTGGCGCCGAATCCGAGCGGCTGTCGATTCCCACTCCCCCCGCGACGCCGGCACCTTCATCGGAAAGTAGCCGTTGAGGTCCTTGAGCGGCCGCCAACGCACATCGGTCGGCTCGGCCACGCCTTCGGCGGCAGGTGCCATCCGCGTCCCAACCCCGGGCAACGCGGATAACTGGCTCGCAACGGCCCACCCCAACGCCAGCGCACACCCCACCGCCAAACGCACCCCGCGCGATCCGGAGTTGCGCCATCCAGTGCCGCAGCCTCCCATGCCGCGCCATGTGACGGTGCCAGATCCGACGGTGCCAGATCCGACGGTGCCAGATCCGACGGTACCAGATCCGACGGTGCTACCGCGAACGCCGACATCGCGCCGTTGGGGTGCGAGACCAATGAGCGAGCAACAACGCTTCGTCATCGAAGAGAACATGGGGTCGGGCATCGACAGGCTCCATTGTCAAAGTCAGTAAGAATCGCCCACGGTCACGACCGTCGGAATACCGATCGAAGCGCGTCGCGGTCACTGAGCGTCGCTGTGCCAGCATCTCGTATCGACCGCCGCTCGACGAACTCGGGATCCTTCCGGCGCGGGCCGCATTATGCCAGAACGCGACGCCGATGCGAGGCTCCTCCCATGCGAGCCACGGTCGGATACGCCGAAAGCTGGAAGCTGATAGCTGGAAGCTGATAGCTGGAAGCTACAAGCTGGAAACCGAAAGCTGCCAGCGCGAATCACGCTCAGTCGGCCATCGAGACGCCCAGATTGTTTCCATTCGCCCGCTCGGTCGCTTGAAAGGACTCCGGCGGCCGCTGTGCGTAGTTGACGCCGTTTCCCACAGGTCGGTTGAGCAGCACGCACTTGTCTTCACCCTCGGCTTCGCGATCCCACCAAGCGAATGTGGTCGAACCGCCACCATCCATGTTGATACCGCGAACGGCTCCGAAACGCCGGAGCCACTCGCCTAGTTCGCCGGTCGTAGCGCCGTGACTCTCCGGCTGTCGGCCGTCGATCGCGACGATGATCAATCGTTCGCCGTCCGCGGTGATTCCGACTCCGGTGCGGGGATGCACGTCGGCTCCGCCCGCGATCGGCTTGCTCTCGTCCAGGCACAATCCGAAGCCACTCACCGCCAGTTCCACAGCCGACGTGTCATCGTCGGCTTTCGTGGTCTCGATGCGCCAAGGTGCCGCCTTTCGTTTCACCAGCGAGGGTGTTCCCGCGCCGCGGGAGACCAACAGGCCGTCAGCCACGGCGAGCCCGTGCAAATCGGTCGGTGTGCTCTTGTTGTACGGCGCGGGCCATGGGGAAAAAGCGTCGGC
>CAIXSC010000629.1 GCA_903921945.1 uncultured Planctomycetaceae bacterium | reverse complement strand
TCCTACGCTTCGATGGCCCAAGTCGGCCTGATCGTGGCGGAAGTCGGCATGGGCTGGGAGTACATCGCGTTGGCCCATATCCTGGGACACGGTTGCTTGCGCACGCTGCAATTCCTCCGAGCGCCAACGTTGCTGCACGACTACCGGGTGCTCGAAAACGCGATCGGAGCCCGTTTGCCACGCGGCGAACTCTCGATCGAAAGCCGTTATCCGGACCGCTTGCGGCGCTGGCTCTATCGGCTGGCGTTGGAACGCGGCTACTTGGATGTTTGGCTGGCCGAATACATCGCCCGCCCGGTGCTGGCCGCGTTTCGAGCTTGCGATTCCGCCGAGCGGGCCTGGACGGACTGGCTCTCCGGCGGCGCGTCCCGCGAATCCGACCGCTCGCCAAAACAGCCTGGAACTCTGGAAGACCTGCTATGAGCGAGTTGCATTTTCCGTGGCTCGAACTGTCCGTCGTGCTGCCGCTGCTCGGCGCGATGTTTGTCAGCCGGTTGCGGACCTCGGAAGACGAATACCGCTGGAGCCTGTTTTTTCAGGTTCTGACGCTCGTGTCGACCCTGTGCGCTTGGCAGGATTTTGAATCCCTACATGTGCTGCGAGCCGACGATCGATGGCATTTTCTCCAGCGACTCTTCGGCCGCCCGATCCTGGTGGTCGACGAGCTCAGCGCGCCATTGCTGGCGCTCGCCGCCCTCCAATTCCTGCTCACGACGTTCGCCACCTTGCGGACGAAAGTGAAACGCTTTTCGTTCGTCTCGGCACTGGTGTCCGAATCGCTCGTGATCGCGACGTTTAGTTGCCAGGAAGCGTGGGTGGTGATTGGGCTGTTGGCGGCGGCCACGTTGCCTCCTTATCTTGAGCTTCGGGCGCGGGGCCGGCCGACTCGCGTTTACGCGCTGCACATGGGGCTGTTTGTGGCGTTGATGGTGGCCGGCTGGGCGTACGTGGCATGGGAAGGAGCCAGCCAGGTCCATTCGCTGTGGGCCGTGATTCCGCTGCTTGGCGCCGTCTTCATCCGCAGCGGAATCTGCCCCGTGCATTGCTGGATGACGGATCTGTTTGAACACGCCACGTTTGGAACGGCTTTGCTGTTCACCACGCCAATCACCGGCGCCTATTTCGCCGTTCGCATCGTTTTGCCTGTGGCGCCTGAATGGGTCTTGCACAGCATTGGCGTCATTTCGCTGGTGACGGCGGTGTATGCGGGAGGCATGGCGCTCGTTCAACGCGAGGCGCGACGTTTCTTCTGCTATCTGTTTCTGAGCCATTCCGCGATGGTGCTGGTGGGCATGGAGCTGGTGACCCCGATCGGCCTGACCGGCGCGCTTTGCGTCTGGCTATCGGTGGGCCTGTCGCTGCTTGGCTTCGGCCTCGTGCTCCGGGCGTTGGAAGCCCGCCGCGGCCGATTATTCCTGCGCGACTTCCAGGGCCTCTACGACCACACGCCGACGCTCGCCGTGTGCTTCGCGCTCACGGGGCTCGCCAGTGTCGGCTTTCCCGGCACGATCGGCTTTGTCGGCATGGAGCTGCTCGTGGATGGGGCGGTGGAAGCGTACCCGTACATCGGGGCGACGGTCGTCGTCGCCGCGGCGCTCAACGGTATCGCCATCGTCCAGGTGTTTTTCCGGCTGTTTACGGGAACTCGCCACGCTTCCTCGGTGTCCCTGGGAATTGGCCGCCGCGAACGGATCGCGGTTCTGTGCACAGCCGCGTTGATGGTGATCGGCGGACTGGTTCCCCAGCCTGGCGTCGCGACCCGTTACCGGGCCGCGATGGAGTTGCTGCGATACCGCGCCGACCAGCTCGGCGAGCCGCCGCCGGTCGTGAAGCCGGGCCATGGAGGCCATTAGCCTCCGAGCAGCCAGCCATTGCTCGAATTTTTTTCCCTTTTTTTCGCTTCGCGCGTGCCATAAAGCCGTTTCGCCGCGACGTATGAGTAGGGACGCGAGATGGTCTCCTTCCCGACGATTGCGATGGAAAAGGAGAATGGCGTATGTACGTGCAAGAGAAACGCTGTGGCGAGGGACTGCGGAGGGAATTGCCGGAATCCGTGAGCGCTGCTACTTGCCAGCAGCGAAAGCCGGCGCGGCGTTCGACGGGTTTGGGCAGCTATTTGGCAAGCCGACTCAAGGCGATGGCATGCTTTTCGAGCCTTTCACGGCCCGAACCACATCCCGTGGAGACAGCCGCCGGCGACTCGGCGGGCG
>CAIXSC010000628.1 GCA_903921945.1 uncultured Planctomycetaceae bacterium | reverse complement strand
GGAAATGGCTGGGCGACATTCGTATCCGGCGCGCCCTCGTAGCCCGGCGCGGGCGTCGTCGGCAGGTCGCTCGCCGTGTAGTTGACGAACCCCAACGTATGAGTCAGTTCATAAGGCAGACAGCGGTCGCCCATGTTCATCGCGCCGCGACGCGGCGCCATCGTAAACGGCGGCCAGAGGTTCCGGTCGACGTTCGCGCCCGCCGCCCGCTGGCCCCGCTCGCGAGTGCAGAACCACTCATTGCGTGGGTTTTGAGCATATGGGTCCGGATCGTCTTCGTCACGCCATTGCATCACGAGATTGTTATTGACCATCACCTGTTCTTCGGTGTTCTTGTCCTCGCCGTTGTAGACGGTCAGATCGACGGTAGAGGAATCAATGGTGATGTAGGGATTAACCGCCAGTGAAGCGTCATGCAGGTTCAAGCCCGCACTGCCGTACTGAGGATCGCTCGGGCTCGGATTCCACGGCGCCAGCGGGTTGGCGAGCCGCTGGAGGAAGATTGAGCGGTGGTCGAATTCCGTACGCGTCAAGACACCACCCATGAGTTGCTGATATGCAGCAGCGTTCATTCCGCCCGTATCGAATGGTTCGTCGAAACACTGATTCACACCGGGCGCATACATCACCGCTGGATCGACGTACGCGTCACGCGGCACGCGGGCGTCGTTATTCTGGTTCGGTTCGGGATAGTAAATGCCCGAGGCGGGCAGTGGTTCGGAGATGTTCATTCCGACCGAACGGTTCTGGTTTTGCCAACCTTGCGGCGGCTTCGCGGCGCAGATGATGCCGACGGGCGGCTGGATGGTCGCGCCGGCTTGGCCGACCATCATCGGATATCCCGTTGGATAGCCCGCCACCGTGAACAGGCCGTTGTTGATCTGCAGCGACTCGGTACCGGCGTTGTACGTCGCCGGGTCGTTATCCGGTCCGGCGTAGAGTGCGGTGGGAACAGTAACATCCCGGGGACCGATCACCGCGTAGCGCTGCGGCGGCAACTGCACGTTGGACAGCGCGGGCTGGTTGGGCGCCGCATTGCCCACCGAACCGGTTCGGCCGTAATAGATCTTGTTGGCTTCCGGACCTTGCCCAGGATCGCTTGGGGCGAACCAAATGATCCGCTCGGGCGCCTGCCCCGCCGGTAGCAAGTCCCGCGGCTCGAACGTCGATACCGTCCTTCGATTCTGGATCTCCTGTGGAACAACGCTCGACGTTACCACCACTCGCCAAACGGGATGCCGCACTTGTTGGCTGGCGATCTGCCGCGCGGGCGCCATGCGCCCCAAGTCCAGATTGCCGGTGTTCGGATCGTACAGCTCCGTCGGCAGAGAACGGTTGTTGGCGACGCTGTTGCGAGGACAGAAGAGTTCTTGGTACCAACTGCCTTGCGGGATGCGGAATTGATCCATGTCATCGTCTTCACGCTTCATGTTGACGATCGTCTTCTTCTGATTTCCATTGTCCAAGTCCGTATCCCACACGCCGCGGTTGTGGAACGCGAGGCTCTCCATCAACAGCAGATCGGGCAGCTCGGTGCCCCAGATCAAACGGCGTTCGCGGTTCAAAAACGCTTCGTCGTTTTCGTCGGTCTGGCCGTCGCCGTCGTCGTCCGCGCTGTTCGAGCCAAAGTTGAATTGCGACTCGTCTGTGCGCGGATCGCCATCGCATTGCCAGCCGTTCCACGGATTCACGTCGTATTCAAAGGCCGACATGATGGCGTCGCGATCGCGGAACTCGACGGCGTTGATGGCCCACTGCGCGATATTGCGAATCATCAATTCCTGGCGGCGATCGCCAAGTTCAAACGGGTTGTCGGCGTTCACCGTGGTCTGCGCCGGCACATCGGCCGTGTTGTTGAACGGATCGATGTATTGGTCGTTCATCAAGACCCGCATCAGGCAGTAAAGTTGGCGCGCGTAAACTTGCCGCGGGGCTGGCCCGAGCGGGTTGTCGTTCAAATAGGCGAACGAAGCGTTGCGGAACTGCGCCGGCGCGGTAGGCGGCCAAACGATTTCGCCCGCGACCTCCTCCTCGTACTCGTCCACCACGCCGTTGCCGTTGTCATCCAGTCCGTTGCCAAACCACCGATTGATGTCGAACTTCTGGCCATGCAGGATTTCAAACGGCACCAGCTTGAACAGCTCGTTGGGGATGTTGGTCGCGAGCACCCCGGCGGCGGCGAGCCTGTAGCGGTACAGATCGAGCAGCGAAACGCCAAGTCCAGCGTTGTTTTGGTAGTTGGAGAAGTAGTTGAATTGCCGCTGGTTGATATTCGTGTCGGAATGAACGGTCCGCAGCTCGAACGGAATCGAGGCATTGCTCACCGGAATATGCGCGCTGAGCGTCGTCACCATGCGGCGAACCTCGCTAATGCCGAAGAAATTCGGCGCCGCGCCGGTTTGCATCATCCGCTGCGAAAGTTGCGGCGCGTCGGCATCGTTGTGACGCAGTAGCCGTTCGAAGTCGGCGACCGAGAACATCTGGTCCTCGCCACGGGTGCGGAGCGGATCCGTTTCGTACGGATCGTCCGTGGTTTCACCCGCGTTGCCAGCGTCGGCGAAAATGGGCTGGCCGTTGTGATCGATTACAATGATCGACCGGCCCGAGAGGTCGGGCGGACTGCCAAACAACTGCGGTCCAAAATTGTAATCGTTGGGTGTGCCGAGGCTCTTCACCACCGAGAGCGGGTCGTCGAGATTCACCAACCCCGGCGCCTGGTCGGCGCCGTAGCGGCCGAGTGTGATCAGGCCGAAATGGCCCGATGAGCTGCCTCCAAAAAGATGCGCAAAGTTGGCATCGGCAGGACCAACCCCCAGTCCCCTGGGCAGGTTGCGATTGAGAAGTCCCGGCGAACGTTGGTCGGATACGTTGGTGTTGGTGTAACTGGCATTCGCGTGCGCGATCGCTCCCATCGCGTTCAGATTCACGCGACCGTCCATATCACGGATGAGCACCGCGTACAGCCGTTTGTATTGGCGTCCATCCCGCGAAGTGACGATCGGCAAACCCGGATCGACCCAGACGCTATCGGGGATTCCGTCGCTGTCGTTGTCGACATCCCAGCGGTCGACCTGGTTGTCGCCATTGCAGTCCAAATTCCCAGGGGCGGTGCCCGCCAACATCGTGAAGCTGGGATTGCCGCCCGTGAAATTGGGATGATCTTCGGGCAGCGGACGGAAAATGAAGCGACGTTTCATATCGATGATCGCCGCCCGCTGTGACGCGTTGACATTGGACCACGGGGCGTTCGAGTCATCCGCGGTACCCGCCACGCCGTCGAAGCCGTACGGATAGGCGAACACGGCGTTGAACTCGGCGGCCGTCATCGAACTAAACAGGGATTGTCGCAATTCCCGCATCCAGTAAGCGATCAGATCCGGCCGGTGGAATGACGGCAGGATTTCGTTGGACGCGGTGACGGTCGGCGGCACCATCGCCATGTGCAGGTTTTGATGGTCCGGCGCATCCCACGATTCGTCGGCGCCGCCGATGTCGGTCTGAGTCGTGGTCGGAGTGCCATACCCGGCAAAATGCGGCAACAAACTCACGGATGGCGTCGCTCCGATCGCCGGCACCGCCACGACCGCGTCCAACCCGCCCAGTTGATTCGCATTCAAAGGCGGTTGATAGCCAAAACCGGTCCCGTTGAATGGCCGACCGTTAATCAGAAACTCGTCGCCCACCGCCGGCAGCGAAACGCTCGAAAAGTCGTTGTCTTGCGTTTCGATTTGCAATCGCAACGACGTGGGGTCGTAGCCCGTGACACGCGTGCTAAAACCTCGCTGGTCGCCCGACACGAAGGTGAAGACGCAACCGTTGTAATGGCCGGATTGCGGATGCCAGACGCCGCTGGTCGTCGAGTAGTTCAGCACGATAAACTGGCCGTTCACTCCAGCGATCGCAGACGTCACGATACCGCGAACGCCGTCGGCTCCGTACAAATCGCGCAGTAGGCTGTGCCCCGTAAAGGACGAAGGCGTAGCCGAATCGCGGATCAGCATATAGGCCGCGATATCCAGGTCTTTGCGCGGCGGATCGCCGACGAGCTGCAGTTTCGCCGAGGCGGCGGCTGACAGCTTGTACTGGCCAGCGACAATCGCGTAAGTGACGGCGATCAGCGTGAACAGCACAATCAGGCTCAAAACGACCAGCAGAATAACGCCGCGCCGCTTCGATGGGTTGATCGAGTTGCGTCGTAACATGGGAACGGCTCCGAGGAGGCGACACGGCCCGTGAACCAGGCCGCGACGCGGTGTCCGCGCGATGAATGGCTACCGGCGATTACTGGGTCCAGAGCGACGAGTTTTCCAACCGAATGGTCTTTTCGTAGACGGCGACCACGCCTGGAACGATGTACGCAAAGGTCTGCTCCGCGGCGTTCGCGTTCGGACCGATGGGCCAGTCCTGGCCAAACAGTGTCACGTGGCGAATCGGGATGCCGCTCGGCGGGGACCCGATCAATTCGGACGAGGTCGCCACCCCCAATTCGTCCGGGTCGACTTCCGTGACCTTGTACCAGCGAAATACCGGGTAGACATTGCCACCCGCCACCGCGTTCCGGGCCAACAGGATCCACTGGCCGCGTTTGACGAACAGGTCTTGCGGCGAGGCGGGCGGAGCCGATCCGCCCGCCATCTGGTAGTACAACGACTTGTCGACAAGCGCCACATCGCCACCGCTCAATCCACCGCCATAAAACGCGTTGTACTGCGGCGTATAGGGAATGATCGCCCAACGTTCCGAAATGCCATCCAACGCCAAAGCGCTATCCCGTCCCTGAAACACCACGATCGATAAGGTGTACGTGTCCGGGGCGGCCCCATTGGGAGCAGCCCAGGCGTCAGCACGCGGCGACAGCGTCGCCATCCAGGAAAACTCGCCATCCGTTTGCCGCTTGTCGGGATTCGCCGGATTCTGGCTGTAATAGATCTGCTGAGCGGGCAGGAGCGGATCGGCCGGGGTCTCGATAAGCAGATCATCGACGCCCATGAAAATCTCGTTCGCCGCCGCCAAATCGAGGAGCGTGCTATTGGCCAGTTTGGGCGACCAACGCCGGAGCGACACCCGCTGCATCTTCGGCATGGTGGCGGCGATGTTATACGGGAAGAACCGCCGTGGATCGCTTGCCGCCATGTTCAATGCATTGTTTACCGCGACAAACCGCGGGTCGATGCAAAACGCGACGGTTCGGCTATTGGGCCGGCCTACTGCCGTGTAGTCCGGGTACAGCCAATTGTCGGGCCTCCCCATCTCGCGTAAATGAAATTCGCGGACAGCATTCAGGCCCACCCGCGCCGCCCGGTCGTAACTCGCCCCGTCCTTCGCCGCCTTCCCCGCAATCGGCACCAGGATGGCAATCCCGAGCATACCAATCATGACAACGCCGATCGCGAACATCACTTCCATGAGCGTGAGCCCGCGTCGGCGACCCAACGCAGGCGTGGCGGCACTAGCCTCGGCGGCAATCATAGCCCGAGACGCGGGGACGTCGGACGAGTCACGCTTGGCGAATGCATCATCGCGGTTCATCACCCGCCTCCCTTGCTCTGAGCGCTCCGCGCAAATTGGCGGCAGACATCCAGCGTGTAGGCCCCGGGATCATAAAACACTTCCGCCGTCGTGACGCTCGAATTGACCGGGCCCACGGAAATCCACAGATGGCTCGGCGATTGCAGATTTAGATCGGAAGACTTGGGGTTGGGCGTCGCATTGAGCACGCCGGCCCGCAGTGGCTGAATCGTCTCCGAAGACGCGACCAGAAAATGCACCGTGCTGGTCGGTTGAAAGAAGGAGCCATTCCCCGGATAGACACGCTCGACTTGGCCACCCGGCGTGAACAGCACCATCACGGGACCGGTGAGCGGCAACATGCCTGGACCGGTTGACCAAGCGTCGAATTCGGCGCCACCCGCGCCCATTCCCGACCACGCCAAATCGACCGCCACGCCCACCGGTAACTCGATCGGTTGGGCCTGCGTCCGCTTCGGCGACAAATAAATCTGGAACGGGAAACCAACCGGAAAGTCCGAGGCATCCTGCGGAGGCACATTGGACGTATTGACCGGAAGACCCTCTTCCGCCGTGTCATCGACAAACCCGTTCATATCATCGTCCACCCCCGTGACTCCCCAGCCTCGGGTCGAGAAATCATATTGGCCGGTCATGGTGTTGAGGTCGTACGGCAACCAACTGCCGGGAACCGAGGCGACCCCCTGCATGATGAACTTGTCCGTCGCCGGGGCCCCATTGTTCACTTGGTGCCTGCGGACGGCGTACGCGGCCCCGCGGTAATTGAACCGAATCAGGAACGTGTCGCCCGCCGCGACCAGCGAACGGTTCGTCGTTAGCATGGCGCAGTTCGCGTCGAACAAAACCTCCTGATTCGTCGCGAACCCCGTGAGATAGGGATTGTGCCGCACATAGCACCGGGCATCGTAAAGATCGCCGCTGTAAGGCTGCGGCACCTCCACCAGGTACATCGTAATGCACTGGTTCAATGAGTCGGGTGTGCGTTCGAACATCACACCGACCTGCCGGTTACGCTCGGCCGACAACGATTTCGCCAAAGCGAAGTACGCGTTCAGAGCCCGCGCCGATTCCCGCAACTTCTTCTCGCCAAAGTTGTAGTTCACCAGGGGAATCGCCACCGAAACGACCATCACCATGATCACAACGACCATGAGGAGCTCAATCAGTGTGAGCCCCGTCCGTTGATTAACGTAGCGGCTCGTTGAAACGCGAGTCGAGGCTGAGAACCGCGAACGGGAACTCGAATGGCGTTCCAGTTTCAAGCGGGCGAGAAACCCGCGCAACGATTTTGGATGGATCATGTCACTCCACCTCCACCCAATGGTTATGGAAATTGTCCGCCGATCCATCGCCGATCGACACGCCG
>CAIXSC010000627.1 GCA_903921945.1 uncultured Planctomycetaceae bacterium | reverse complement strand
GTCGCCGAGTGGGCGTCGATCGTGGGCGTGATCCTCCTCTTTGTACGACGGACATCTTGTCCGTCGCCGCTGGAGTCGGAATTCGACACCGCGTTGCGAATGCGGTTTGGAGGCCCGGCCGTCGCCTACGGCTCGGCGGTAAACGAGGAAGCCGGGTGCAGACGTCGCTTCGTTCGTGATGACGCTCCTCTTGTACGACGGACATCTTGTCCGTCGCGAGCACGTCGCAGAACTCGACTTCCGAACAGCGGGTGAGAACGGCTAGGTCAGGATCTCGTCGATTGGTCGGCCGAAATCGATTTCCAAGCGTTTTCGGCCGGGAATCTGCAAGCGGCGGTTGTCCAGGCCGACGAGTTTCAGCACGGTCGCATGCAGGTCGGTAACGTAGTGGCCCTCGCCCAAGGCGTGATAGCCGAGCTCATCCGTTTCTCCGTGGACGTGGCCACGTTTCACGCCGGCGCCCGCCAGCCAAATGGTGAAACCGTTGGGATGGTGGTCGCGGCCATCTTTGCCGCCGGCACGCAGTTCGAGCCCCGGCGTGCGGCCGAACTCCGTGCAAAACACCACCAAGACGTCGTCGAAGAGGCCACGTTGCTTCAGATCGTGGATCAAGCCGGCGATCGGTTTGTCGATCGTGCCGCACAACCGAGTGTGATTGTCCTTGAGTTTCTGGTGCGAGTCCCAGACGCCGTAGGCCGACGGAAACACCTGGATGAAACGCACGCCGCGTTCCGCCAACCGCCGAGCCGCCAGCAGCCGTTGACCAGCGACCCGGGTGGCATCCTGGTCCAATCCGTAAAGCTTTGTGGTCGCCGCCGTTTCGCCGGCAAGGTCAACCGCCTCGGGCACCGCCGCTTGCATCCGGAACGCCAATTCATAAGCGCGGATCCGCGCCCGCAGTTCCTCGTCCTCGGGGTACTCCACGGCCGCCAACGCGTTCAATCGCCCAATCGCGTCGTACTCGCGGCGCTGTTCGTCGGCTCCAAGTTTCGCGGGCCGCTGGCCAAACGGAAGCGGATTTTTTGGATCGAGCGCAAGCGGCACGCCCGTATGCGTCGGGCCGAGGTAATTCGCGTCGATCGACTGCCGCGTGTCCGACCGCGTCGGCCCGCCAAGCACCACGTACTTCGGCAAATTGTCGTTGAACGAGCCGAGCCCATAGTGGGCCCACGCGCCGATACTCGGTTGCGGTTCGTCCAGCCGATGCCGCCCCGTGTGGATCTGGTTCTCGGCCGCATGGTCGTTGTCGGTCGTCCACATGTTGCGGACAAAGCAGAGATCGTCGACGCAGCCGGCCAAATGCGGCCACCAATCGGTCACCTCGATGCGGCTTTCGCCATGCGCCTTCCACCCCACCTGCATTGGATAAATCGTGGGATAAACGTCGCGGATGTTGATTTCCTCGGCGGCCACCGAGCGGAACCGCTTCTTCTGCAACGGAGAATGCACCGGGTTGGCGAAAGGCGTCTTGTCGAACGTCTGCCCCGCATGCTTGTTGAGCGCCGGCTTCGGATCGAATGTCTCAAGATGGCTGTAACCGCCCGACAAAAACACCCAGATCACCGATTTGGCTCGCGGTGCGTAGTCGAACCGCTGGGTCGCCTCAGGGCCCCGATCGCTTGCCGCTTGATTCGCCTCTCCGGACGATCGCGCCCCTGAGCTGGCTCCACTGGCGCTATTGGCCCCATTGGCGCTATTGGCCCCATTGGCGCTGGTGGCCCCATTGGCGCTGGTGGCTCCATTGGTGCTGTCGGTCTCCGCGGCGCGGGTCAGGCCGTCGTCAGCGAGCAGCGCGCCGAGCGCTACTCCGGTCATTCCCATGCCCAGGTCCGATAGAAACGCGCGTCGCGGGTAGTCGCCTTGATGACTTTTCCCGCCGCTGTCGCGGCATCGTCGCGTTGCCATCGCCAAACCTCCGTCTTCCACGTCGAGCCGAAGAAACTCTGCCGAACTTGCTTGGAGCTACCCGCCTAGCGCACGGTAATGAAATCGTTATGGTTCATCAGAATACGCACGAGCCCCGCCGATCGCGCCTCGCCTGCCTCGCCAAGGAATTCAAGGCAGACGGCCAGCTCAGCCGCCTTCGGTTCCCGGCCCAATACGTGCTCGAACGCGGCCCGCGCGAATACCTCGGGAGTTGTCGCCCCGAGTTGGCTGGCGAATTGCTTGACGAGTTGCTCGCTGCAAGCCTGGACGAAATCGCTGTTCGTCAACGCGAGCGATTGCTGGGGCATCACACTGCGAGTGCGGCGGTAGCAATCCGCCGGCTCGGGGGCGTCGAACAGCATTCCGAAAGTGCTCTTGCCGTCGATTTCCGGATGGCAACTGTAGTACAGCGTGCGGCGGGTGCTGGTGAGTGCTTCGCTGTTTTCCAGTTCCTGTCCGCCGCGTTTCGGGTCGAGTCGTCCTGACAGGTAAAGCAAGCTGTCGCGGACAACTTCGGCCTCCATGCGGCCTGTGTTCATCCGCCACAGCCATTGGTTTTCGGGATCCATGGCCACCGCCGCCGAGCCACCTGCCGATGAGACTCGACGATACGCGGCACTGGTGACAAGCAACCTGTGGAGCCGTTTTAGGCTCCAACCGGACTCCATCAGTTCCACCGCCAACCAGTCCAGCAATTCGGGATGGGTCGGCCGGGCGCCGTTCCGTCCGAAATCGAAGACCGTGGCGACCAGCGGCGCATGAAAGTGTCGCAGCCAGACATGATTCACAGCGACGCGAGCCGCCAGCGGGTTGTCGCGGCCGGTGATCCATTCCGCGAGCGCTTTCCGTCTGCCCGTGCTGGTCGGCGAGTAGGTGGGACCGACCGGCGGATACTTGCCGGATTGGGCCGCATCGTGGAACGCGACGGTGGCCTTCGCGACGGCGTCTCGAGCCGCCGACAACGCCTTGCCGGCCGTCTCCATTTCTTTCGAACGCGACGCATCCGTGGCTGGCTTGCTTTCGGCCGCCGCGAGGGCTTGATCCTGCTTCAGCAGATCGGCCTCGGCCCGCCGTAAAGCGGCCGTTCGAAACTTTTCACTGGCGGTGCGAGCGAACTGTTCGGGATGGTCGCTGGAAGCCAATCCATGACGGACACGATCGGCGGCCACTCGGGCCGCGACACTTTCACGTTCCGCCTCGACCGCCTTGAGGCTGGCTTCGAGCGCGGTAATCCGCAGTTCCTGAGCAGCGAGCGCGCGGCGCGCGGATGCCAATTGCCGCTGCGCCACCGCGCGTGGCCCTTCCACCAGCGAGCCGGTGACGATCGACGATCCGGGGCTTTGACTGAACGGCGAAACGCTCCAGCCTTCGCGGCCATCCAAGTCCCGCTGCTCTTCGAACGCGGGCGGTTCAAAGCCGCAATCGAACACCAAGGCCGAATTGCCCGCCGCATCGGGCGCGGCGCGAACCTGGACCGAATCCACCACCGCGACCGAACCTGGCCGCGCGTCGAAGGAAAAGCCTTGATTGGCGATCATCGCTGGATCCCAGCCATGCAAAGCGACCGGTGCGTCGTCCACCAGCTTCTTACCGTCACTGATCGACTCGACAGACAGCAACGCTCGATCGGCCGCCCGGTCGATACGCACACGGACGGCGAACCGCCGCTGTCCGGCTTTCCAGTCATACGCGCCTGCGGCGAATTCCGCGAAGCCCCCGGGTTGGTACGCGAGGATGCGTCCCTTTTCAAAGCCGATAAAGCTGGCGGTCAATCCCGCCACCAGATCTTTGGCAAGCTGGAAGTTGACATGGGCGTCTTCATCGATTCGCAACTGGAATGAGATCACCGCGCCGGTTTCCAAGCGAGCGACTTTTACGAGCGACTGTTGGACGGCTCGGCGGCCGCTGCCGGCTCGCAGCAACAACGATTGCCGGCCCGCGAGCCCGGTCGCGTTCAGATCGGCCATGGCGGCCGCGTGGGTATCAGCGGCCATAGCAGCGGTTTCAGCGGCGGCGACGGCCGCTTTCAACGGCGGCACGGCGGCCTCGACCGCTTGGCGAACGGTGGCCAGTTGTTGCTCGATGGATAACGCTTGCGACAGGTGATCTTGGAGCAGCGTTTCCAGCATTTCAGGCCGTAGCGCGGGGTACCAAGCGCCAGCGGGCAGCGCGACGGGCTGGATCCGGACGCGATCGCCGCCGAAAACCGCGGGGAGCGCCGGCTTCATCGATCCGCGGTCGGCGACCCGGTTGCGTTCATCGCCACCTGTGTAGAACCAAGTCGGCGTTTCTGGGGATTTGTCGAAGACTTGCACGCGGCCCAGGCGTTGAATCTTGCGCAGCACGCCGTAGCTGTATTCTTGGAACGGGCCGGGATCGGCTTCGCCCGGCACGCGATCCTGCCGAATGTTGATCGGCTCGAAGAACGCTCTTAGCTGGAAGTAATGGTCTTGGCTGATGGGATCGTATTTGTGGTCATGGCAATGGGCACAGTTAAATGTCAGTCCGAGAAACGCCTTCCCGGTATGTTCCACGTTCGACCGCATCCAGTCGTTGGGATTCAGCGCGTACCAGTTGCGAATCAGGAATCCGGTGGCGGCCGCGGCTTCCGGATTGTCCGCGGCCACTTCGTCGGCGGCCAGCATCTCGCGCACCATGCGGTCGTAGCCATGGTCTCGGTTAAGCGAATCGACGATCCAGTCGCGCCACCGCCAGACCTGAGGCGCGCTGTTCCAAACGTCGGGAACGTGGCGTCGGCCGTGCCAGTCGGCGTACCTCCAGATGTCCATCCAATGCCGAGCCCAGCGCTCGCCGTAACGCGGATCGTCGAGCAAGCGGTCGACGAGTCGCTCGTAGGCGTTCGGCGCGGTGTCGGCGAGGAAGGCCCGCAGTTCCTCACGAGTCGGCGGCAGCCCGATCAAGTCCAAGGTCACACGACGGAGCAATGTCGCTCGATCCGCCTCGGGG
>CAIXSC010000626.1 GCA_903921945.1 uncultured Planctomycetaceae bacterium | reverse complement strand
GTCGTACAAGGTCGGAGAATCACGAGTCGGCTGCGCGTTCGCCAAAGGGATGCTCCTTTTTGAGACGCTTGGCTACTCTCGGCGTGCGGTGCCGTTCGGCGTGCGGTGCTGTTTGGCTGGCCTGCCTGTACCGGTTCGCGTCTGGCCGTTAAAAAGCGAGCCGTCGCGAGATCCAGGGATCGTAGGGTTTGGGCATGGTCGACCGGTTAGGTTGAACCGGTCGCGGACGGCATGTTGCGACGAAGGCCGGTTCTTGCACAGGGAGCTAATCATGAAGCTGCGGATTCACGCGTTCGATTTGCCATTGCGGCACGTATTCACGATTTCCCGCGAATCGATCTCGGTGCAGCCGACCGTGATCGTCGAGTTGGAGCAGGATGGAGTTCGCGGCTACGGCGAGGCGACGACGAACAGCTACTACAACGCGACTCGGGAAGCGATGACCGCGGCGTTGGAGCGGTTACGGCCGGAACTCGAGACGCTGACCTGCGACGATCCGGCGGCGTTGTGGGAGCGGTTCGCCGGCGTGCTCCGTGACCAGCCTTTCGCGCAATGCGCCTTGGATCAAGCGGCCTACGATCTCTGGGGCAAGCTGCGGGGAGCACCGGTTCACAAGTTGTGGGGGCTCGAAACCGACCATCTGCCGCTCACCAACTACACGATCGGAATCGACACGATCGAGGTGATGGTCGCGAAGATGAACGAGTTCCCCGGTTGGCCCGTTTACAAAATCAAACTTGGCACGGCCCGAGACCTGGAGATCGTCCGCGAACTTCGGCGGCACACATCGGCCGTCTTTCGCGTCGACGCGAACTGCGGCTGGACAGCCGATCAAACGATCGCCAACTCGCGAGTGCTGAGCGAGCTGAATGTGGAATTCATCGAGCAACCGTTGCCAGCCGACCAGTGGGAAGCGATGAAGCGGGTGCGAGCGGAATCGGCGTTGCCGGTGATCGCGGACGAGAGTTGCGTGGTGGAGGCGGATGTCGCGCGCTGCGCCGGCTTTTTCCATGGTGTGAATATCAAGCTGGTGAAGTGCGGTGGATTGACGCCCGCGCGGCGGATGATTGCCGCCGCGCGGCGGTTCGACATGCGGGTCATGGTCGGCTGCATGACCGAATCGACGGTGGGGATTTCGGCGATCGCGCAGTTGCTGCCGTTGCTCGACTATGTCGACATGGACGGCGCTTTGCTGCTGGCACGGGACATCGCCACTGGCGTGCGGATCGAGCAGGGACGGTGCGTCTACCCGGCGACTCCGGGCAACGGCGTGTCGCTGGTTGAAAGCTAAGCGTCCGGAGACGCCTGTCCTGGCCGTGGGTGGTTCGGCGTGTCTTCAACCCTTGCGATTCCATCACACGCAAGCTTATGAGCCAACAAGACTTGGCCATGATGGAACGGCCTCGGCGGTAAACGTCGACCGGCTTGATGGTTCACGAGGGACGGCGGGCGTAGGTGGTGCGGTCGGTCAGACCGGCGTTACGGAAGGCGAGTTGTCGTTCCGCGCATTTATTGCAGTCGCCGCAATGTTGTTCGCGAACGGGGCGGATGCAGGAAAACGTCAGTTCGAGCGGCAAGTCTTGGCCGAGTCGCATGACTTCGGTTTTTGAGCAGTGGAGAAATGGCCGCACAATGCGGAGCGGCCGGGACATGGCGAGCGACATGGCTTGAGCGAACGTGTCGAAAAACGCCTCGCTGGCGTCGCCGAATGGGTTTTGGGCGAGCGGCGCGAGGGCCAGTTCCTCGATGCCGTGCATCTGGCACCACACGGCCGTTTTGACCAGCAGGATGGGATTGCGGCCGGGCAAAAAAACCGCCTCGTCGGGCGTGTCAAATCCCGGCACATTCGCTCCGGTGACGCTCCAGTGTTCTCCATAGAGATCGGTGACTGGCAGTGCCAGATCCACGATCGGCTCCAGCCGCGCGCCAGCCACGCCTGGGCCGCCAACCGCGCCTGGGCCGCCAGCCGCGCCTGGGCCGCCAGCCGCGCCTGGGCCGCCGGCCGCCAGCGCCCGCCAAAACAGCTCGGCGCCACGGCGCTCGGAGCCTTCCCAGCTCAGCCCGAAATGAACGTAGAACGGCTGGACCGAATGGCCATCGGCGAGCAGTTTCGCGAGGAGAATCGCGCTGTCGAGACCGCCGCTCAACAAGATTCCGACGGTGGCGGGCATGAGGTCGCTCCTGGTGCCGGTCGGCGAGCCGGGGATTTTTTTCGAAGAACTGGACTCAGCTTGGACATTCTGCGAAAATCCCACAAGCCCTACTTAGGCCTTCCGGCCGGGGGATCTGCCCGCCGCAAGCTTGTCACGATCGTATCGAACCACGGACATCGTTTCGAATCGTATTTCGAATCTTCGCCCGCAACGCTTCCAATCCAGGGGATCCGTCCGCCGCTGTTCCGCGAGTCATCAAGGGACGGACGCGACGCGGAGCCGAGCCAGCAGGAGAGTGATCATGTCGCAACAACGTCGTCTTCGCCGGGGTTTCACCCTCGTCGAACTGCTGGTGGTCATCGCGATCATCGGTGTGTTGGCCGGTTTGCTCATGCCGGCGGTTCAGGCCGCCCGCGAGTCCGCTCGGCGGACCCAGTGTACGAACCAACTGTCGCAGCTCGGAGCGGCGACGCTGGTGTTCGAAACCAATCGCAGCCGCTTTCCCGGCTATCGCGAAGCGCTCGCCGGGAAGGAAGCTTCCTGGGTCATCCTGTTGCTGCCCAACATGGACCAGTCCGGCGTTTACGACCTGTGGAACGACACGTCCGTCTTGATCACCGACGCGCGGTTGCGACCCTATGTTAAGGGGTTCCGCTGCCCCAGCGATCCGCCGCCCGATGACCAGGCCGCGCATAACTCGTACGTCGCCAACGCCGGTTATCTGCCGGCCGCAGTGACGGCGCCGATGATCGAGGGTCAGTTCAATGGCGTGTTCGTCAACGGGGTGCCGGCCACGTCGCCGTTGGGCAACCAACCTGTCGCCGCCGGTCGCATGAACATGTCGAACTTGAAGGATGGCGCCAGCAACACCCTCCTGTACTCGGAGAGCCTCTTGGCTGGCTTGTGGTCCTACGGCGGCATCGACAACAAGTACGCCAACGGCGTCTTCGCCAACGGCTCGAATCTCATGTGCTTCAAATACTACTCGGATACGCCGACGACCGGCGTCGACACTGGAATGCCGGCCCCGACGCAAACGCCGACCACCGCCAAAATCAACGGCAACAAGAAGACCACGACCTCGTGGGCAACCATGTCGCAAGACGACGTGCATCCTTCGAGCGCCCATTCGGGCGGCGTTGTCGCGGTGTTCGCCGACCGCCATACCGCGTTCATCCGCGACAGCATCGAGTACCGCGTGTACCAACAACTGCTGACAACCGACAGTCCGAAGTCCACCGCGCCTCACCGGCAATTCCCGTTGAAGAGCGCCGACTTCGAATAGTCGCGGCGATCGTGAGGCCGCAAGTCACGATTTTTCACCGGAGTATTTCGCGATGCCGATCCCCTTCAGTTGCCCGCGCTGCGGCCACTCGACCCTGGTCGATGACCGATACGCGGGCCAGACCGGACCATGCGCGAAATGCGGGGCCCAAATCACCGTGCCGTCGCCACGCACGGCTCCTAACCCCGGGCCCGCTCAACCCAGCCAATCACCGCCGAGCTACCCGCAAGCCGGCTACCCACAAGCCGGCTACTCACAAGCTGGCTACCTACAGTCGGCTTATCCGACTGGCACGCCGCCAGCACGTGGGTCCAGTTCCTGGGTAACGGTGCTGGTGATCCTGGGCGTATTGGGGGCCGGCGTTTTTTTGGTTCTGTTGATCGTCGGAGCGTTGCTGTTCCCCGCGGTCGGCCAGGCGCGGCAGGCCGCGCGACGCGTGCAATCCATGAACAACCTCAAGCAAATCGCGCTCGCAGTCCATAATTACGCGGACACTTACAAGTATCTGCCGTACGCCGGCGCCGAGGACCGCGAGTATGGTTTAGCGATGAGCGGGCGGGTGCGTCTGCTGCCGTTTTTGGAACAACGGATTATCCATGACCGAGTGAACTACAACGAGCCGTGGGACAGTCCGGCCAATCAGTGGTTGTCGACCGCGATGCCGAGACTTTACGGATCGCCGATGCAGCCGCCGAGCACGTCCAACACGACCTATCTGGCGATTGTGGACTCGCTGAAAGTGCCGGCCGGCGACGACACTTGGGACCGCAAGCGTCCCCAGCCGATCTTCAGTCAAGACGCTCGGACGGTAAGTTTCGCGGACATCAATGATGGCACGTCGAACACCCTGATGTACCTGGAGTCGGACGCATCGGAGAGTGTGGGTTGGGAGAGTCCGCGAAATTGGGTGTTCGACGAGCGGCAATCACGCCGTGGCCTGGGCATGACCTATGGCCGGGGGTTCCTGAGCGCCTACGCGGACGGGTCGGTACGCATGGTCGAGAACTCGGTTGCCGACCCAATGATCACCTATCTCATGCTGCGGAACGACGGAAATGTCGTGTTCCAGCCGTAACTCGGCACGGTGTCGCTCGCCTTTTTCCGGGTGACACCTTTTTCCGGGTGGGATCGCGTGCTAACTTCGTGAAATTTTAGACGGTTCGCCAAGCTGGGCGAACGTCGGACCGCCACCCGCTCACGGCGCCGCTGCGCGCCGGCTTCACGAAGGAACCGCGACGCGTGCCCCGCCGTACCGACATCCGAAAAATCCTGCTCATCGGCTCGGGTCCCATCATCATCGGACAGGCTTGCGAGTTCGACTATTCGGGCACGCAAGCCTGCAAGGCCTTGCGCGAGGAAGGTTACGAAGTCGTCCTGGTCAATTCGAACCCGGCGACGATCATGACCGACCCGACCACCGCCGACCGGACGTACATCGAGCCTCTCACGTGGGAGATTGTCGAGAAGATCATCGAGCGGGAACGCCCCGATGCGCTCTTGCCGACGCTCGGCGGCCAAACGGGACTCAATCTGGCCATGGACTTGGCTCGCCACGGCGTGCTGGCGAAGTACAACGTCGAAATGATCGGGGCCCGCGCGGACGTGATCGCCAAGGCCGAGGAGCGCGAGCAGTTCAAGCGGGCCATGGAGAAGATTGGGCTCGAGGTGTGTCGCGGGGCGACCGTGCATAACGTCGAGGATGCCCGCAAGGTGCTCGCCATGGTTGGCCTGCCGTGCGTCGTACGACCCAGTTTCACGCTGGGCGGCAGCGGTTCGGCCATCGCTTACAACCGCGAGGAATTCGATACGCTGGTCCGCCGCGGGCTCGACCAGTCGCCGGTCACCGAGGTGTTGATCGAAGAGTCGATCATCGGCTGGAAAGAGTACGAGATGGAGGTGATGCGCGACATGGATGACAATGTCGTGATCATCTGCTCGATCGAGAACTTCGATCCGATGGGCGTTCACACGGGCGACTCGATCACCGTCGCGCCGGCCCAGACGCTCAGCGACAAGGAATATCAGCGGATGCGCGACGCCAGTCTGGCGGTCATTCGCGAGATCGGTGTTGAAACGGGCGGTTCGAACATCCAGTTCGCCATCCATCCGCACACCGGACGGATGATTGTCATCGAAATGAATCCGCGTGTCAGCCGCTCGTCGGCCTTGGCGTCGAAGGCGACCGGTTTTCCGATCGCCAAGATCGCCGCGAAGCTGGCGGTTGGCTACCGCCTTCACGAGCTGCCGAATGACATCACGAAACGGACCAAGGCCTGTTTTGAACCGACGATCGATTACGTGGTCACGAAGATTCCACGGTTCGCGTTCGAAAAATTCCCCGAGGCGGACGCGACGCTCACCACGCAGATGAAGAGCGTTGGCGAGACGATGGCGATTGGCCGGACGTTCAAGGAATCGTTCCAGAAAGCGCTCCGCGGCTTGGAAGTGGGCTCGTTCGGTTTCGGCTGCGACGGCAAGGATCTATGGGGTTCGGCCCAGCAGCCCTCGATCACCGACATTCGCGGCAAGCTGGCCACGCCCAACCACGAACGGGTTTGGTACCTTCGTTACGCGATGAAGGCCGGGATGTCGCTGGCCGAAATCCATGCGCTCTCGCACATCGATCCTTGGTTCCTGGATCAACTGCACGAGCTTGTCGAGTTTGAAGAGGAACTGCGACGCGTGGACGGATTGGCTTCCGCCAGCCGCGAGCTCCTTCGCCGCGCCAAGCAGCTTGGCTTCTCCGATCGTCAATTGGCGACGCTCTGGAGCACGACCGAGTCCGAGGTTCGCGCCTATCGCAAGGCGATGGGTGTGATCGCCACGTTCAAGTCGGTCGATACGTGCGCGGCCGAATTCGAAGCGTACACGCCGTATTACTATTCGACATACGAGGACGAGGACGAGACGCCGCCGAAGAAGCCGGGCGGGCGCCGCGTGATGGTCCTGGGTGGCGGGCCGAACCGCATTGGCCAAGGCATCGAATTCGATTACTGCTGCTGCCACGCGAGCTTCGCGTTGCGCGAGCTGGGTATCGAGTCGGTCATGGTCAACTCGAACCCGGAAACCGTCAGCACCGATTACGACACGAGCGATTTGCTGTTCTTCGAGCCGCTGACCGCCGAGGATGTGCTGAACATCTTCGACCGCGTACAGCCGGAAGGCGTGATCGTTCAGTTCGGCGGCCAAACACCGCTCAATCTGGCGCGGGCGCTGCACACGGCTGGCGTGCCGATTATCGGCACCAGCGTCGACACGATCGAAGCGGCGGAGGATCGCGAGAAATTCCAGCAGTTGCTCGTCGACCTGAAGCTCAACCAACCGGCCAACGGCATCGCCCGCAACCTGGACCAAGCGCGGCTGGAAGCGGCCAAGATCGGTTTCCCTTCGTTGGTTCGTCCGAGCTTCGTCTTGGGTGGCCGCGCGATGGAGATTTGCTACGACGAATCGCAGTTCGAGCGGTTTGTCGCCGAGGCGTTCGTCGTGGCCCAAGGCCAGCCGGTGCTGATCGACCGGTTCCTGGAAGACGCCACGGAAGTGGATGTCGACTGCGTGGCGGACGGCGACGATGTCGTGGTCATGGGAGTGATGGAGCACATCGAGGAAGCGGGCATCCACTCGGGCGACTCGGCGTGCGCGATTCCTCCGTACAGCTTGCCGGCCCCGGTGGTGAACGAAATCCGCGAGGCCACGCAAGCGATGGCGCGGCGGCTGCGGGTCGTCGGGCTTATGAACGTCCAGTTCGCGGTGAAAAAAGAGGACGGCAAGTTCAAGGTCTACGTGCTGGAAGTCAATCCGCGCGCGAGCCGCACGGTGCCGTTTGTGGCGAAGGCGACCGGATTGCCGATCGCGAAAATCGCCGCGAAGGTGATGACCGGCGTGAAGCTTCGCGAACTGGGGATCGAACGCGAGCCAATTCCCGCGCACGTGTCGGTGAAAGAGAGCGTGTTTCCGTTCCGCAAATTCGCCGGCGTCGACATTGTGCTCGGCCCCGAAATGCGGAGCACGGGCGAGGTCATGGGAATCAGCGAGCGGTTTTCGATCGCGTTCGCGAAGAGCCAATTGGCCGCCGGCGTGTTGTTGCCGCGCAGCGGTCTCATCTTCGTCAGTGTCACTCGCCGCCACAAAGAGGCGATTGTGCCGCTGGCCAAGCGTCTGGTCGATTTTGGCTGCGAACTGCTGGCCACCGAGGGCACGGCCCGGCAATTGGAAGCCGCTGGCGTGCCGGTTCAACGGGTGTTCAAGCTGGCCGAAGGTCGTCCGAATTTGCTCGACTTCCTGAACGACGGCAAGGTCAAGCTGGTGATTAACACGCCCAGCGGCAAGGGCGCGCGAACGGACGAGGGGAAGATCCGCGCGGCGGCCGTACAGTCCGGTGTGCCATGCATCACCACGATTCCTGCCGCCGAGGCGGCGATCAAGGCGATGGAAGCGCTCGCCCAGGAAGAAATGACCGTCCAGTCGTTGCAAGAACGCTTCCCCCAGCCCCGGCGGTGAACGCCGGCCCGGGGTGC
>CAIXSC010000625.1 GCA_903921945.1 uncultured Planctomycetaceae bacterium | reverse complement strand
GCGGCGTTCGTGTCAGTTCCGATCAGCACTCGCGCGCGGACGCAACCGCCGCGACCAGCCAGCGTTTCGAGTCCGATGCGGCTGCGGAACACGCGCGCTGCCGACGGCAGTTCGAATTCCAAGCGGCTTGTCGCGTGAACGCCAAATCCCCAGCCGAACTCGCCTTCGCCGCCGGTAAGCGGCCCACGGCGGACATTTCGATTCACTCGCAGCGGCGTCCCTTCCTCGGTCAACCAACCCTGTTGGCGTTCGGCGGCGATCGCCACGCGGCTCAACAGCGCTTCGCGGGTTGTGAATCCGCGGATCGCGGCGATCGAAGCTTGCGGCAGCCAGAGCAGGTCCAAGCTCCACGCCGGTTGCACTCCGTGAATCCAGCGCGACGCTTCGCCCGCGCCGCTCGGATGGTGTAAGCGGGACCGCTGCCGGGACACGGTGGCGATGAACCCATCGCCCGCCTCGAACTGCCAAAGTCGCGAGTCGCCGGACGGGCAGAGCGCGGCGAGTTCTTCCCAGTACAGATCCCAAAAATCGACCGCCGGAAAATGCACTTCGGCGAGTTCCGAAAAGACCACGGTCCGCGGGCCGTCGGCCAACAACAGATTCACGCCCTGCGGACTCCACCGGGCCGAGCGGAACGAGAGGGAACGGCCGTCGCGGAAGAACACCGTGCCCGGTTGCCACTGTTCCGACGACCGCCGCTGCCACACGACGCGGCGTAGATATCGCGTGGCCACTCGGACCACGGGATCGGCGACAGGAAGCGGCGGCGCGAACGTCGTGGTCGGCCTCACGATCAAATGTGGCGGCAGGGGATCGAATGGCCGGGTTCGACCATCGTCAAATCCGACGACGGCGCCCGGCAAGCGATCGCCGGTCGCCATTTCGACGAACGCCTCGGGCGGGCTTTCCGCCAGTGGCATGGCGCGGTCGCGGAGCCACCGCACGGCTTGCGGAGCGTCCCACAGCGGTTGTCCGTCGAGTTGCCAGTCGGGCGGTTGCGGCGCTCGCGGATCGGCCGCGAGCGTGCTGAGTTTTTGTCCGTTAACTCGGCTGCCGTCCGTCCGCATGCCGTAGTAACGCGGCGGCTTTTGCCAAGCGGCGGCCGGTTCCGCGGTGAGGGCCGCCCCGACAAAAACCGCCAAAACCATGAGCCAGCTCCGCAGGGAGCGATGACGGTCACGGGTGTTTGGAAAACTGCGCGATCGGGTCACGGCTGGGACTCGCACGGCTGGGACTCGCGAATCTGGGAAAGGGCGGGGCGGGTGGGACGGGGTCGAAGCGGATTATTGTAATCACGGTCCGCGGGGCGTTGCTGGCTTGTGTCGCCGGGAGAATGGCGGATAATGCCCGGCTTGCCGCTGGCGAGCGTCCTGGCGGCCGACTTGCGAACGCCCAGCCAAGGATTTTCGTCTATGCCGCTGCTCGTAGTGGGTTCCGTTGCCTTTGACAGCGTTCAAACTCCAACGGACTCGCGCGACAATGTGCTCGGCGGTTCCGCCGTTTACTTTTCGTACGCGGCGAGTTACTTCACGCCTGTGCATTTGGTGGGCGTGGTGGGGCGTGATTGGCCGGCCGAGCATACGGCGTTGTTGCGGGATCGCGGGATCGACACCAGTGGACTGGAAGTGGTTCCCACGGCCGACACGTTTCGCTGGCGTGGCAAGTATTTGTCGAACATGAACGACCGCGAGACGCTCGAGGTGCATCTCAACGTCTTCGGGTCGTTCAACCCGGTATTGACGGACGCGCAGAAGCATTGCCCGTTTGTGTTTCTTGCCAACGGCGCGCCGGCCGTGCAACATCGCGTGCTGGATCAGGTGGTCGGGCCGAAGCTGGTGATGGCCGACACGATGGATTTATGGATTCGCGAGCAGCACGATGAATTGATGGCGTTGTTCCGTCGCATTGACGGCCTTGTGCTGAACGATAGCGAAGCGAAGCTGCTCACCGGGGACGAGAACTTGGTGCGGGCGGGCCATCGCATCTGCCAGATGGGTCCGCGGTTCGTGGTGATCAAGAAAGGCGAACATGGCGCGATGTTCTTCGCCGACCGCGAAACCTACGTGTTGCCGGCGTTCCCCACGGGTGTGGTGGTCGACCCGACGGGCGCGGGCGACTCGTTCGCCGGCGGCATGATGGGCTACCTCGCGCAGCGCGGCGACTTTTCGCCCCAAACGCTCAAGGAAGCGCTCGCCCACGGCATCCTGGTGGCCAGTTTCAACGTCGAGGACTTCAGTCTCGAACGGTTGAAACAGATCGATCAACGCGACATCCAGTTGCGGATGGAGCAGTACAAACGCATGTTGGCCTTCTAACCTCGGCCCCGCTCGGCCCCATTCCCCCTATGCCGTTCCGCACCTTTATCGCCGTCGAGTTGGCGGGCGGCGTTCGTCGCCGCGCCGAGAAGGCGATCCAGCGTCTCCGCGCCGCCAACGCGAAAGTCACCTGGGTCAAGCCCGAGAACTTGCACCTGACGCTGAAGTTCCTGGGCGATGTCCCGGACAGCGACGTGCCGAAAGTATGCCAAGTGGTTGCCGAAGCCGTGCGCGGCTTCGACCCGTTCGAGATCGTCTTCCGCGGGTGCGGCGCGTTCCCGAACACGGCCGCTCCTCGAACCGTTTGGATCGGCGTCGACCAGGGCGCCGAGGAGATCAACGCCATCCACCAAGCGATCGACGCGGCGCTCAAATCAGAACTCCGCTTTCCCCGCGAAACTCGCCGCTTCCAAGCCCACCTGACTCTGGGACGCGTCCGCGAATCCGGCCCGCGAGCCGCTGAACTCGGGGCGCTGATCGACGAGCTAGCCGACTTCGACGGCGATCTCACCATCGTCGACGAAATCGTCACCTTCGCCAGCTTCCTCGAAAAGTCCGGCCCGATCCATAACCCGATGGGCTACGCGCCACTGGCCGGCGATGCCACGCCCCTAGCCTTCGGCGACGGCGATGAGGACGAGGATGAAAATGAGGATGAAGACGAAGTGGACGACAGTGTCTTTGGTGACGAGGAAATTGAGCCTGAAGACGGCGAGCGGCGCATTTTGAAGAGCGGCTGGCATCAAGGGCGCGATGAAACGAGTCGGTCCAAGAACATGCCGGATTCGAAGACAACGCCACAGCCTAAGATCGAAATCCCCGACCTCGATCCGGGCGATTTCCAGAAGCTCGATTTGAGCTCCCTCAACCTCAAGGGATTGCACCTTCAAGGAACGCCGCTCTTCCACCCTCCCAAAGATGGCGAATCCGTCGACGAAGATTTGCTTGGCGACGATGCGATTGACGGAGAAGTGTGGGACAAGTTGGCTGACGAATCGGCTGACGAATCGGCTGACGAATCGGCTGACGAATCGGCTGACGAATTGATTAATGTTGAGAAACCGGCGAGTGGCCCAGCGATCAAGATGGGCAAGGGCAAGGCGGCCTCCGAGCAGCCGCGCAAGCCGAAACCGGGGTCGAAACCGGGGTCGAAACCGGGGGCGAAACCGGGGACCGAGTTGATGCGAGGCTCGCGACCGAAGGCCGAGCCGAATGTGCCGTCGCTACCAATACCGACACCGAGCTCTAAGGCGAAGCATTCACGAGCCGACTCCGGCAAGAATCCGCCGCCAAACCCGCCGAAAGGTCGTTGACGTTGCTCGTTGGGGAAACGCGTCATGCAGCACTCGACCTGTTGCGTTTCGACGGTCGACTGCGATCCTCGTTCGGCCTTGGAGGCTAAAGCGATTCGGCCAGATTTTGGCCCACCCAGGTTTAGCATGGGTCCGGCTGCGATTCCAAGCCGCCACAGCAAAAGAGTATTGCGATCTTGAAGTTTTACGGATTGCGACCCACTCTAACTCGTCTCTTGAAAGACATGAGCTGGCCATTTAGACCCTCGGCGACTGCGTTGGCAAGACTGTGGCGACAATAATAGAATACATAGGCGATGGGCGTCTTTATCATACGAGCATCTTTCTCCACCGGACTTAGCTTTCCAGGGATAACGTGGCGATACCATCGCGCACAGAATTTGCGCGACTCTTCGACATTCGGTTGAAAGTACCTCGAGTATCCGGCCCAACTCTCCTTTTAGCGATCATCCGCGACATACTCGACGGTCGCTTTTTCGACATCTCAGACAATCGGCATGTAGCTATGAACTTTCGCGAATACCTTCTCGTCACCCTTAACGCGAGCCATTCGACGGGGGTTCTTCCGAGCTTTCCCGCGAGCTACCGCTCGCTCGATCAATAGCCAGACTCACGACGACCTCCGTGTTGCGTGGGAGTTAACAGCATCGCACCTATTGTGAGAAACGACTGCCAACACAAAGGGTGTTTTTTCGCAAGCTTCTCCCCAAAATCGCCTACCAGCTGCTCGCCCCTTCGTCCAGCGGTGGGGGCGGGGCGAAGGCCCATTCCCAGATCTTGGCCGCCGCCTTGAAATAAATCTCCTTGACCAACTTCTCCGGAAGCTGTCGCTCTTCGGCGATCTTCAACAGGCTCTGCGGCGGCTCCCCTTTGTGGAGTTCGCAAATCTGAATCTCTTCCTCCGTCAAGTCGTCTCGTCGACGGTTCATCAGTCCGGGGAACAACCTGCGGATGGCCATCGCTGCGGAAGCACGAATCCAGCACGACGAAGTGGAATCTGCCTCGATCGAACGAGTAATACGACTTCTCCTGCTCCACGGTGCCCAAGAACTCATCCTTGTTCAGCGTGTCCACGCAATGGTTTCCCAGGACGTAATGCCGGTCTTTGCAGATCGCCTCGTCCCAAAAACTTCAGTCCGTTCTTCTCGTCGGGGACTGCAATCCTAACACTCCCCATGCAGCCCTTGTCCTTCTCGCATTGGCCGGTAGCTGACAGGAAGCGGCTATCCGGCAGGCCGACAATCCCCAGCGAGCAGTCAAACTCGAACCGTCCCTTCATCTGAAAGTCG
>CAIXSC010000624.1 GCA_903921945.1 uncultured Planctomycetaceae bacterium | reverse complement strand
CGAACCGTCGTTGCCAGCAGACAACGCCACGAAACCAGCCGGCAAAGCGGAAGAACCGCTCGCTCCCGCCGAAAAGCCGGCCGAGGATAAACCGGCCGACGCGAAACCGGCTGAGGAAAAACCAGCGGCGGACAAGCCTGCCGAAAAACCGGCTGAGAAACCTGCCGAGAAACCGGCGACTGAGGAAAAACCGGCTGACGCGAAACCGGCTGACGCGAAACCGGCTGACGCGAAACCGGCTGACGCGAAACCGGCGGATGAAAAGCCCGCAGTGGAAAAACCGGCGGGGGAAAAACCTGCGGATGCAAAGCCAGCAGGCGGTTCGTAAACATGAGTTCGCAAGGGGATGGCGAGCGGGATGGAGGGGGCTTCGAGTTCGCAGCGGACGGCGATTTGACGGAATCGGGAACGCATTCGAGCGAAGCGGAACTTGATTCGAGCGCGACCACTCAAGGGACTGCGGGTGAGCTTGGTGCGGAACCGCAGGAGTTCACCGTCACGGAGGCGGAGGCCGGTAAGCGACTTGATGCTTTGCTTGCCGAGCGGTTCGCCTATCACAGCCGCATGAATCTGCGTCGAGCGATTCATGCGGGAGGAACGCTGGTGGACGGCCGGTCCGTTCGGTCGGCGTTTCGGGTCCGGCCGGGGCAGCGTGTGCTGGTCCATCTGCCCCCGATGCCGCGGGAAGGGCCGATTCCCGAGGATATTCCGCTCGAAATCCTGTACGAGGATGAACATTTCGCGGCAATCAACAAGCCGCCAGCGATGGTGGTGCATCCAGGCCGCGGGCACTGGAAGGGAACGCTCACCGCCGCGATGGCGCATCATTTTCAAACCCTAAGCGACGCTGGCGGCGCCATTCGGCCGGGGGTGGTCCATCGCTTGGATCGGGACACGACGGGCGTCATCGTCATCGCGAAATCCAATCGCGCTCACTTTGAATTGGCGCAACAATTCGAAGAACGCGTGACCGAGAAAGAGTATCTCGCGATTGTCGTGGGGGCGCCCGAGTACGATCGCGATATGATCGACCAGCCGATCGGGGTGCATCCTTACCAGCGCGAAAAAATGGCGATTCGCGCCAATCATGAATCGAGCAAACCGGCCAAGACGTTTTACGAGGTGATCGAGCGATTCGCGGGGTTCGCGCTCGTCCGCGCGATGCCGAAAACCGGCCGCACGCACCAGATTCGCGTGCATTTGGCGCATCTGGGTTATCCCGTATTGTGCGACAAACAGTACGGCGGCCGGTCGCGGATCACGCGTGGCGAACTGGCTCGCGATTTGTCAAGCGACCCGATGAACGAACCGCCGCTGCTCGACCGTCACGCGCTCCACGCTTTCCGGTTGACGATCGCGCATCCGATCACGGGCGAGTCGTTGACGATCGAAGCGCCGTTGCCGGCCGACATGACGGAGACGTTGGCCGCGCTTCGGCAACTCCGTCCGCGAGTGCGGCCGGGGCGGTAGTAACTCGACGAGGAGCGATGTGATGATTCAGTCCACTTGGCGACGATCAGCCAACGGTGCTTTCAAACCGGCCGGGCGAGCCGTGACCATGGCCGTTCGGTGGCCCTTGATGCTGTTTGTTTCCGTCGCTTCCCCGGTGTTTGCTCAAATGACCAACCCGCCGGTCACCCCGTTGCCGCCGCCTCCAAAGGCCAATCCCACGACAATTACCGCGCCGCCGGTTCAGGTCAAGGCTTCCGGGCCGGCGACTCAAGCACCCTCCAAGGCACCCACGGCACTTGTCGACGGGGCCCCGGTCCAAACTGGGCGTTGGGCTTTGGCGTTGCACGGCGGCGCGTTGGATGAAGTGGAAAAAATCCCGCTGGAACGTCGGCGCGCGATGGAAGCGTCGCTAAACGCGGCCTTGCGGCAAGGACGCGACCTGTTGGCGGCCGGAGGAACATCGCTGGACGCGGTGGAGCGGGTTGTGAAAATGCTCGAAGACGATCCCCTTTTCAATGCCGGCAAGGGGGCTGTGTACAACGCGGCGGGCGGACATGAACTGGACGCGTCGATCATGGATGGCCGCACCAAGGCTTGCGGGGCTGTCGCGGGTGTGACCACCGTAAAGAACCCGGTGGCGCTCGCGCGACTTGTTATGACCCGTACTCGGCACGTGCTGTTGATCGGGGCCGGCGCTGAACAGTTCGCGGACGAGATGAAAATCGAACGGGTCGACAATCGCTACTTTGACACCGACTATCAATTCGAGCGGTGGCAGCGGCGAAAGGCGCAGGAGGCCAAAGAAGCGAACGAAGCGCACGGATCGAACGGTGCGAACGGTGCGAACGGTGCGAACGGTGCGAACGGTGCGAACGAAGCGAAGGCCAAGGCGGCGACGCCTGACAAGAAGGGCACCGTGGGCTGCGTGGCGCTTGACCAATCCGGCAATCTCGCCGCCGCTACCTCGACCGGCGGCTTGACCAACAAACGTTTTGGGCGCGTGGGCGATTCCCCGGTCATCGGTGCTGGGACTTACGCCGACAACGCGACCTGTGCGGTCTCGTGTACGGGCACGGGTGAAGAGTTCATCCGGCATGGCGTCGCGCATGACGTGCATGCTCGCGTGCGATACGCGCGCCAGTCGCTGCCGGATGCTGTCAGCGACGTGCTCCGAAAAACGCTGCAGCCCGACGACGGGGCGTTGATTGCCGTCGGCGCGGACGGTCGGTTGGTCGCCGACTTCAACACCGACGGTTTGTCGCGCGGCCTAGCCGATTCCGCCGGCCGTTTCGAAGTCAAACTGGGCAAATAGTCCACAACAGTTGTCGTTCGCAGCCCTACTCGTGTACCGCCCCGCGAAAGGTGCAGGGCAGGGCGGCCAGGCGGAAAGCGGTTCGAGAAACTGCGGGGTAGCCAGCTCCACTCGTAAACGGTTTTCCCTATCTCTCTCGCCGTTCAAGTCAAACTCCCGACACCTGATTCCTGACACCTGACTCTTCCCCCGACATCAAGCCCTTTCCGGCCATGGGAAGGAAGGAGCAGGAAGTCGGGAGCGTGATCCACCGATCGATTCCGCCTGTCCACTTCGACCTGTCTGCAGATAGGGAAGTGGTGATCGGTTGCGGGGTGGTTCCCTGCGTCCCATCAAGTCGGAGCGGCCGTTGGTTTCCGGCATGTTGGTGGGCTACCGTGGGCTACTTTCGGCTACTTTCGGCTACTTTGGGCTACGACCATCAAGCTTCGACCTCGCAGACGACTGAGCAGAGGACTTCGCAGAGGGCTTCGCAGACGACCTAGCGGTTTTGGGTCGGTATTGGCGGTGACCGGGTTGAAACCACTCGCTGGATCAAATGGGCGTTCGGAGGTATTCTACGACTGGGGTTCATGGTCTTCGGGAGTTTCCGCCATGCCATCGTTTGGCTTGCGATCCGAGCATCGCCGGCGTATCGCCCACCGGCTTTTCAGCGGGGCCTCGTTCGGATTGGCTTTGAGAAATCTTGTGGTCGAGCGGCTCGAAACGCGTCTGGCGTTTTGTTCCGCCCATGGGTCGACGGATTTGGCGGCGGACTTG